>CAZSSZ010000001.1:0-43474 GCA_964609755.1 uncultured Flavobacteriaceae bacterium
TAGCGGACTTAACATTCGCATTCGTGGGATTACTACAAATGGAAATAACGCCCCCCTAATTTTGGTTGATGGAAACCGTATTGGTGACCTAAACGCCCTTAACCCAAATGACATTGAAAGCATTAATGTGCTTAAAGATGCCACGGCGGGTATTTATGGCGTACAGGCTGCTAACGGGGTCATTTTGATAACCACCAAATCAGGAAGAAAAAATTCCGAATTGGATGTTCAAGTGGATACTTACACGGGACTTCAACTGACGAGCAAAAAACTGGATTTGATGGATTCGTACGACTTTGCACAATATGTAAACGATGCAAAAAACAAAACGGAGTTTTTTGTATATCCACAACAAGGTACCGACTGGCAAGACGAGGTGTTTGAAGTAGCGCCTATTTCGGAAGTAAACGCCACAGTAAGTGGTGGAGGAGAAAAATCTGCTTATTCGTTTGGGGCAAGTTATTTAGACCAAGACGGTATTGTGGGCGGAAGTAAGAACAATTACGAACGCTTAACGGCTCGTATCAATTATCAATACGATATTTTGGATAACCTTAAAGTTACGGCTAACGCATTACATTTTAAGGCTACCAAACAAAACCTAGCGGAAGGCGGTATTGGCGCGGTACTTTACAATGCTGTAAACATCAACCCGACCATGCCGGTATATGATGAAAATGGTGCTTTTGCCTTAGCAAATGATATCTCACAAATTGAAATTATCAACCCGCTAGCGCAAATTGCGAATTCATATAGTACTGCGCGTACATCAAAGTGGTCAGGTCTTTTTGCATTAGAGTATGACTTTTGGGAAAACTTTACTGCCAAAACGCAGTTTAATATTAACCACGCTTCTGTTCTTGAAGATACTTTTAGACCAGAACAATATTACGGAACAGGCAAATCTATTAACACGGTTAATTCTGTTGCTGAGTTAAGTGATTCAGACATCATAAATGAAGTAATTGATAATGGTGCCAATTATGACGACTGGACATTAGACAGTTATATCACGTATTCCAATTCCTTTAATGATGATCACTATTTAACCGTACTTTTAGGAACATCTTTATATCAAAATAAAGGTCTTTTCTTTGGAAATACAGGAAGAACAACAACGGGAACAAATCAATTAGGGCAAACGGTTTGGGACGCAGGAATGACAATAGAACCCCGCTTTAATGCGGCAGCACTTGAGCGAGGTGATGATTGGTTTGACACGCGTCTGTCATCCGCGTTTGCGCGTGTGCAGTATAACTATAAAGGTAAATACCTTTTCTCTGGAGTTTTCCGAAGAGATGTTTCTTCTCAGTTTTCTTCCGAAGATAACAGAAATGTGGGTTATTTCCCATCAGGTTCTATTGGATGGAATGTATCTGAGGAGGACTTTTTACAAAATGCGAATTGGATTTCAAATTTAAAACTACGCGCTAGTTATGGTGTGATTGGTAACGATCGGATTTCTTCATTTGCCTATTTAAGAAGATTAAATGGTTTGGCAACAGTTGATCCTGGAAACATTGATAAAATTACTGACCTTGTTTTTGGTAAGGCTCCTGGTAAACTTGATAACCCGTTTTTGAAATGGGAAGAGCAAGAAAACCTCAACGTGGGAATAGACTTAAGTTTATTCGACAATAAGCTTAGCTTAAGCGCAGATGTTTACCGCAAGAAAACAAAGGACTTATTATTAGAACCCCAAATTTCGGGTATAACCGGAAGTGGCGCACCAAGTTTTGTAAGCTTGAGTCCTTTTGTAAATGCTGGAACGGTTCAAAACCAAGGGATAGAGTTTTCATTGGGCTATAACGATAGCATAGGCGATGATTTTAGGTTTAACATCAATTATAACATGACCACCATTAACAACGAGGTGCTTTCACTCAATAATAGAACTACTCCTGTAGGTGGTGAATATGGTGTAGGAATTAGCCAAACAGGTATAACCCGTATGGCACCTGGTTTTGCACTAGGACATTACTACGGCTATAAAACAGATGGAATCTATCAAACTCAAACTGAAATCGATGCCTTAGACGCTGCTGCATTTGCACGACATGGGACAGATAAAAATGGTGATAAGGAAAAGTATAGCACTATAGGTGAGATTGCTCCTGGTGACTTACGCTTTGTAGACACAAATGGTGATGGTCAAATTACTGCCGATGACCGTACAAATATTGGAGATCCAATCCCTGATTTAGAAATGGGACTTAATATTGGGTTTACCTATAAAAACATTGATTTTAGCGCAAGTGCTTTTGCCTCTATAGGGCATGAGTTAGTACGCGATTATGAACGTTCAGATTTATATGCCAATCGTGGCACCTATATGTTACGCAGATGGCAAGGTTCGGGAACAAGTAGTTCTGTACCAAGGGCTGTCAATGGAGCAAATGTAAACTCAGATTTCTTTAATGATTTCCATGTAGAAGACGCTTCCTATGTGCGTTTACAAAATGTTCAAATAGGATATAATTTAACCGACCTGCTTGGAGAGAATTCAAGTGTTGATAATTTCAGAATCTATGTGTCGGGGAACAATCTATTTACCATTACAGATTATAACGGCTACGATCCTTCTGCAAACAATGGAGACCCTCTAGGCGGAGGTATTGACAAAGGATTTTATCCGATAGCCTCTACCTATTTACTAGGTATTAACCTTAATTTTTAATCGTTATGAAAAAATTACTAAATATTTTTATGTGTCTAACGCTAATTACAATAATTAGCTGTGACAGTTTTGTTGAAGTTGAGCCTTCAGGTCCTGTCGCTAACGACTTCTTTAAATCAGAAAAGGACTACAATGAAGCCCTTATTGGTGCATACGATATCCTACAGGCTACATACTGGAATACATTAGTTAGCGTAGTAGCTTCGGACGACTTTGCTGCTGGTGGAGACCCAGATACATACGATCAGCCCACACTACAAAATGTAAACCTAATGATACACTCTGAAAGAGATGAAAATCAGATACGGGATGTTTGGGGGCTAATGTATGCGGGAATAAATAGAACCAACTATTTATTGGAAAACAAAGGCTTACTTGATTTTGCAGGTAAAGAACAAATTCTTGCAGAAGCATATTTTCTTCGTGCATACTACACTTTTGAGTTGGTAAAATTCTTTGGAAATGTGCCACTAAAAACAGAAACCCGAGACGGTGTACTACGTATGGTTGATGAGCGTGTGTTATTTCAAGAAGAGTTTTCTATTGAACGCGTAGCAGATATCTCAACGGCATATAGTATTATTGAAGAAGATTTAAAGGAAGCGATTCCGAATCTTCCTGTTAGCCAAAGTTCTCCTTACAAAGCTACCAAAGGGGCTGCTCAAGCCCTGTTGGGTAAAGTCTATTTGTATCACGGAACCTATGATAGTGCCAAATTTGGCGAAGCGGCTACTGTCTTAGGCGATGTTATTTCTAGTAAAAAATACAGCTTAGCAACAGGTACTGACTATGAGGAACTCTTCGAGATTGGCGGCGAAAATGGTTCAGAGTCTGTTTTTGAGATTCAATATACCAGTGTTGAAGCCGCTACGTGGGAGTGTATTTCTTGTAGCCAAGGAACATACTTTGTCAAATTTAACGGACCTCGTGATTTATCAGATAGTGTATTTGAAAATGGTTGGGGTTTTTGTTTGCCTTCTGTTGAGCTTTACGATTTGTTTGATGCTACTGATAAAAGACGGGATGTTACGTTTTTTGATTTGAGGCAGAAAGACGCTAACGACTATGGTGTAACTAGAGACCACACAGGCCTAGCAAACAGAAAGTATATGCCTAGAAAGTTACCTGCCAGAGCCGGTTCAGATCCGTTAAATTATGACAATAACTACCGTGCCATCCGCTATGCAGATGTATTGCTGATGGCAGCCGAAGCCGAAGCACAAAGTGGTGGAGCAAATGCTGAAGACTATTTAAACGAAGTGCGTGCTAGAGCCTATGGCGACAACAGCAATGATTACAGTGCTACCGAAGGTAGTCTGCTAGATGCGATTTATACAGAAAGACGCAAAGAATTGGCAGGCGAAGGGCACCGTTTCTTTGACCTAGTACGCACCAAAAAAGCAGCCGCTGCAATTGACGGCTTTACCGAAAATAAAAATGAACTGTTCCCAATTCCGCTTATTGAGCTGAAGTTAGCAGAAGCGGTTGACCGTTGGAAACAAAATCCAGGATATTAAAAAATTAATTAAAAAATAGAATACAATGAAACTAGTAAATAAAGGGATTTACATCCTATCATTCCTACTACTAAGCATTCCTTTTGCTTGTACTGAAGAAGATGATTTTAGCATCATCGAAGGGCTAAACTTTACGGTAGCTACTCTTAATGCCGAGGGTACCCAAGCAGGTGTACTACCTACTACGGTTCCCGGAGATGGACGTATTGTTTATACAGTGGACTTTGGCGACCCTGCGGAGTCTGAAAAAGATGTTTTTAAAACAAGTGGACCTATGGTTACTTACAAGTATCCAAAAGAATCCGCAACCTATACCATTACGGTTACTGCTGCTTTAGACGGTAAAGATGATGTATCAATTACCAAAGAACATGCTGTTGTTTACGTAGACACTTCAGTTCCTGAACCTGAAACCAGTGGGCTTTATGATAATTTTGAAGGTGGTGGAAACATTGACTGGAAAGCCGATGGTACAATCATTAATGCTTCTTTTGCGAATCCTTACAAAACAGGAAATGATACATGTGGCGTGTTAAAATATGTAGACGATGGAGGTCAGTATGCCAATATTGGATTTAGTGTATCAAAAAACTTTGACTTAAGCGAAGATGCTGTCTTTAAAATTATGGTATATGTTGAGTCTAGCAGTATTACAGGGTCACAGCCTAACCAGATTTCACTTAAGTTACAAAACGGTGATTTGGCGCAGTTTTGGACTACTCAAACCGAAATCATAAAGCCTTTAGAATTAGATAAGTGGCAACAAATTACGTTTGATTTTGCAAACGATACGTTTAAAAATTTCCCAGGTAGCTCGGTAGATGATCCAGTTGATAGAACAGATTTAAACAAAGTAGTAATCCAGTTGAACAGTGAAAACAATACTGACAAGGTTACTGCCTATTTAGATGAATTTTCATATGGAACTAAGCCAACGGTCGCTGGTGCCTATGCAAATGATGATTTTGAAGGGTGTGACGGTATTGCTTCATGGAAAGGTGATGGTACAACTGTTGACAAGGCTTTTGCAAATCCCTATCCAGGGGGAATCAACACTTCTGATCATGTATTAAAATATGTAGACGATGGAGGTCAGTATGCCAATGTTGGATTTAATGTTACCCCTAACTTTGACTTAAGCAAAAATGCTACTTTTAAGATTAAGGTATACGTTGAGTCAAGTAGTATTACAGGGTCACAGCCTAACCAGATTTCACTTAAGTTGCAAAACGGTGATTTGGGAGAGTTTTGGACTACTCAAACCGAAATCATAAAGCCTTTAGAGTTAGATAAGTGGCAAGAAATTACGTTTGATTTTGCAAACGATACGTTTAAAAATTTCCCAGGTAGCTCGGTAGATGATCCAGTTGATAGAACAGATTTAAACAAAGTAGTAATCCAGTTGAACAGTGAAAACAATACTGACAAGGTCACTGCCTATTTGGATGATTTGGTTTACGAATAGTAAACTATAGTACACCTAAAAGAAAAACAATTTTTTCTAAACACCACCAGAAATTCACTTCTGGTGGTGTTTTATAAATAAGTTTGTAAGAACCTAATAAATGATAAATATGAAAAACAAGGTTATAAAAGTACTCTTTTGCCTGCTGATGCTTCCGGCGTTTGCCCAAGTAGAGGTAGTGCAAAACAACAACGGCACCAAGCTCGTTGTTAATGGCGAGGATTTTTTCGTCAGTGGGATGAATTGGGACTATTTCCCAAGGGGTACCAACTATTCGTTTAGTCTTTGGAACCAGTCTGATGACTTTATCAAAGCAGCTCTCGATGCTGAAATGGGACTCCTAAAAAACATGGGCGTAAATACCATCAGAACTTATACGGGTATTCAGCCGCGCTGGATTCAGTATATCTATGAAAATTACGGGATATATACCATGCTTAACCATTCTTTTGGGCGTTACGGACTAACACTCGACGGGGCGTGGGTTGCCGTTACCGATTATAGAAACCCAAAAGCACAAGAGCTTTTGATGGCAGAAGTAACTGCCCTCGCACAGGAGTATAAAGACACCCCCGGATTGCTGTTGTTTTTGCTGGGTAACGAAAACAACTACGGTTTGTTTTGGGCAGGTGCCGAAACGGAAGACTTTCCTGACGAAGAAGACCAACGCCGCGAGGTGGGCGAAAAGCGTGGTAGACCCATGTATAAACTTATGAACGATGCCGCCAAAGCCATGAAGGCGATTGACGGTTCGCATCCGGTTGCCATCTGTAACGGGGACTTATTGTTCTTGGATATTATTGCACAAGAGTGTAAAGATGTAGATGTATACGGGACAAATATGTACCGCGGAATTTCGTTTGGCGACACCTTTGAGCGTGTCAAAAATGAGTATGGAAAACCGGTACTCTTTACCGAATTTGGTTCGGATGCCTTTAATGCGCTTTCCAACAAAGAAGACCAAAAAGCACAGGCCGAATACATGGTCGGGCAGTGGAAGGAAATTTATGCCAATGCTGCCGGATTAGGCAAAACAGGTAATTCCTTAGGGGGATTCACCTTCCAATTTAGCGATGGCTGGTGGAAATACGGACAAACCGATAACTTAGAAGTTCACGACAACAACGCTTCATGGTCTAATGGAGGCTACCAGTTTGATTACAAACTTGGACAAAACAACATGAATGAGGAGTGGTTTGGTATTTGCGCCAAAGGACCTTCAGATGCTCGTGGGTTATACGATTTGTATCCCAGAGCTGCATACTATGCACTAAAACAAGCACACACACTAAATCCTTTTGCAGATAGTGTAGATGCTTCCTTTGTAGAAAATCACTTTGACAACATTATGCTAATGGATGCGGTGCTTCGTGCCCGCGCGGATAAAGCCGCTCTTGGGGGAGGCGAAAAAGTTCGTTTGAGCAACCTTAGAGCAGAATTTACTTCCTATAATACAGGAGGAACGTTGCTAACTACGCCTACCACACCTAACCCGGAAAGCAATACTTTTCCCGACCAGCTCGGCTTCGATCACATGCAGTCGTATTTTGTGGGGGTAGAGGGAAATCCTGCCCCGGGAATGCGCGCCGAGGTTAACGTAAATGTTTTGGGAAATGTTGCAACCAATCCTATTGATGAGATTTTCTATGAAAATCGTGGGCGTGCACAACGCGTAAACACCCCCGATGGCGTGGTTACCCTAAACGATCCAAACAGAGTGCAGGTCTACAATGCCGAATTTGAGTGGAATGCCAAAAACTTCGATCTAAGAGGTTTTTACAGAACGGGGCATTATCACTGGGCGTATGAGGGTGATATCTTCAATTTGTATCCCGAAGCCTATTATGGACCTAATCTAGACATCTATAACGGTGAAATTTTAGGTGCTGAACTTGACGCCAAAGGCGCACTTTCAGGGCTTAAGGCTGCTTTTGGTCCGCAATTGTGGTGGGGTGCAAACCCAACCGTACTCCTAAAATATTCTAAAGACCTCTTTAAGTGGAAGGTAACAGGAATCTACCACAGAGACCTCAATACCAATTTGGAATATGATGAAAGCGGTAGACGTATTTTGGATCAAAACCAACTTACTTCAGGGGTAATTCCGGCCTGGCCAACAGAACGTGCTACACTTGCGTTTGAAAGAACCTTTGGAAACGTTGGCATTACCCTTGGAGGAATTTGGGGCGGTAGCCCACTTAATGGAAGCGGGTTCCAAATGGTAGATAAAAACCTGCACGCGGTGTTGGTGGATAAAATCAACAGCGAGGATAACTGGGGCGCCAAAGCCAAAATCACTTATCAAAAAGGTAGATTTAACTGGTACGCACAAGGTTCCTACATGGGATTGGTTGCCAATGGTGGCGCAGACCAAACCAAAACCTTTACAGGGTGGAAACTTAAAGATTCAGGCAGTGGAAACATGACCAATGTCTTATCAGGATTCACGGTATTGACGGGCAATCTTCAAATTGCACCGAACTTTTTGTACCAAAAACCATTGGTTGACCCGATGCCAAACAATCCTTTTGGACCGGGAAGACTGCGTAACGTCATTGACGACCCATTTGCAGTTCGTGGTGGAAACAGAGAAACCCTAGGTGGAGAAATCCTTTTCACGTTTGACCCAACTCCAGGCACTTGGATGTATGAGTGGAACAACGACATGATGGAGGATGCAAAATTTGCTATGAGTGCTGGCTTTGTGTTTAGACACTTGCCCACTACGCAAGATGCGCACATTGGGTTTATGGCAAACCGTCAATTCTTTGCCTTTGGCCAAAGTACTCCTGCAGAAGACCTTTGGGAAGCACATGCCCGTATGGTGTCTAAGCTAAGCCCCGAATTGGGGATGATTGGAAATTTCTATTATGGAAATGGACAAGGTAATGGCGATTCAGACCGTACCATTACTCGTTTTGGAGGCGATATCAGAATGATTTATAAAAACATGAAAATGATTTCGCATGTTAAAGTTAACGACTGGGGTCCATTTGACTACCACCGTGACTTTAACCTTACGTTCCCATTACAGCTAATGCTAGACCTGTCTACTTCGCTTGGGAAGCAAAACTGGTTTGGTTTACCCAACACGCAAATTGGTATTCGTGGTACGTGGAGATCATACAATGAGCATAGCGGCAACAGATATGCGCCTATGGAAACTGCTGAATTTGCGAAAACGCCTATCATCAGTCCGGTTGGATTTCCAAATGGAACGGAATGGGAAATCAGAACATACGTTCATATAAATATTGGCAAATAATAAATTAGGAAAAAATGAAAAAATTTAAGTTTACATCAACGTTCACTCTAGCCGTTTTGGGCTTGGCTGCCGCAGTTGCGGTTAGCTGTGAACGCGGGTTTTCGGATGAAATTGCCTTGGCAACCTATCCTACAACCCCTGAAGTTTTTACAGATATTCCGGTAGGTCTTACAGACGAATTTTTTGTGTCGTTTGACCCTGCCGATGGTGCCAATGTATATGGCTTTGGTACTGACGATAACGAAGCATACAAAGGAACTTCATCTATTCGCATTGAAGTCCCCGCACCCAACGACCCCAATGGGGGCTTTATTGGGGGGATTTTTCTCGATCGTGGAAATGGTAGAAATCTAACCGAATATGATGCTTTGACCTTTTGGGCAAAAGCCTCTAAGACAGGTACTGCTGGCTTGTTTGGTTTTGGCACCGATTTCCAAGGAGACAAATACGCTGCGGGAATTAGCGACATTACCCTTTCTACTGATTGGAAACAATATGTTATTCCCATTCCTGACCCTTCAAAACTGACCCAAGTAAAGGGAATGTTTGCCTTTTCGGCAGGAACGCAAGGAACAAACGGTTTAGGCTTTACCATTTGGTTGGATGAAATTAAGTTTGAAAAATTGGGCACCATTGCGCAAGGAAGACCCGCCATTTTTGGTGGAGAGGACCTTACGAAAACTGGTTTTATTGACGGTACTTTTGACGTAACAGGCACCCAAACACTAAACCATGCCGGCACGGATATCACTGTGAATGCTGCTTCGGGCTATTTTGATTTTGCATCATCAGAACTTACGGTAGCCCAAGTCAACGATCAGGGTAAAGTTACTGTTGTCAATAAAGGTGATGCCAAAATCACGGCTTCAATAGCTGGCGTTACCGCAAAAGGCTCATTGACGATTAATTCTTTGGGGAGGTTTAGTTTGCCCCCTGCTCCAACACATGAGGCAGCAAATGTAAAGTCGATTTTTAGTGATGCATATGAAAACGTTCCGATTGAATTCTATAACGGCTATTGGCAACCGTATCAAACTACTACTTCTGCGGATTTTGATGTCAATGGGGATAATATTCTCTCCTATGAAAACTTCAATTTTGTAGGGCATCAGTTTGGACAGCCAACAGTCGACGCCAGTGCCATGACGCACTTGCACCTTGATGTGTATGTACCAGGCACCTTAGATCCTGGAGCACAACTTAAAGTTACTATCAAAGACTTTGGCGCAGATGGTGTAGACAGTGCAGCAGATGACACTACGCAATCCTATACCATTAATGCTTCGGATTTGGCAGCTGATGCTTGGAGCAGTATTGATATTCCATTGTCTTTATCTCCGCGTTCTAAGGTTGGACAACTTATCTATGAAAACAATCAGACCAATCTGAAAAGTTTGCACATGGATAATGTCTTTTTCTACAAACAATAAGCTAAAACCAACAAAATGAATTTTAGAAAACATACATCTAAAGCCTTGCAAATGCTATCCCTTTTAGGGGTGGCTTTTGCTGTGGGTACATTTACAATAAGCTGCAACCCCGACGACACCCAAGTGGTGGCAAAATTCGACATCATTACGATGCAAGACGAATTTGATATCGAAGGAGCACCCAACGATAAAATTTGGGGCTACGACATTGGTACGGGTACCAACGGTTGGGGTAACAACGAGCTGCAACATTACACGGACCGCTCCTCTAACGTTGAGGTAAAAGACGGGATGTTAAAAATCACTGCAGTTAAGGAAGCCTATGAAGGTGCTGCCTACACTTCAGCACGATTGCTGACCAAAGGAAAATTTGACCAAAAATACGGGCGTTTTGAGGCGCGTATCAAATTGCCTTGGGGACAAGGCATGTGGCCCGCATTTTGGCTTCTTGGCGCTGATTTTGACACGGCAGGCTGGCCCCATTGTGGCGAAATTGATATCATGGAAAACCGTGGGGCAGAACCTACTACAGTTAGCGGTACGGTGCATGGTCCTGGGTATTCAGCAGGAAATTCAGTTGGTAAGGAATTTTCACTTACCAGCGATCGTTTTGACACTGGGTTTCACATTTTTGGTATTGAGTGGGGCGAAGATTATATCAACTACTACGTAGATGATGTGTTGTACAATCAAATTACCCCTGCGGATGTTAATGGCGAATGGGTTTTTGACCAACCGTTTTTTATTATCATCAACTTAGCTGTTGGAGGTAACTTTGGTGGTCCTCCAAACGACGCTACGGTTTTCCCTCAAGAAATGCTTGTTGATTACGTAAGAGTTTACGCTGCTGAATAACAATGAAAATCACGTTTACACCTTTATTGTTTATTCTTTTGCTCATCGGTTGTGAGAAAGAAACCGTTTCCACAACCGATGACAAAAAACCTAGTGCACCTACCGAACTTTCGCTTGATATTACGCTTCAAGGTCAAGCAGCTAACCCTCATGGGGATGGCTCTGGCGTAGCCAATTTTAAAGCAACGGCTACTGGCGCTTCTAGGTTTGATTTTAGAATTGATGAAGGCGTAGCCATGGAAAGTGGCAACGGCGAACTCGTACACGAATTTACCAAAGAAGGCACGCATACCTATACCGTTACGGCTATTGCGTACTCAGACGAGAATCTTGCAGATTCTATTGCTAAAAACGTTCGTGTTCGTGTGGCACCACCTTCCAAATATGGGATGACCCTTGTGTGGGCAGATGAGTTTGATTATGAAGGGGCTGTTGACGTTAACAAATGGCACCATCAAGTGATACCAATTGCAGGTAACAATTGGGCAAATAATGAAGAGCAGCATTATACCGACAGAACTGATAATTCGTATGTGAGCGATGGCACTTTGAAAATTGTTGCCAAAAAAGAAAACTATCAGTTTAGAGGTATTACCAAAAATTACACCTCGGCACGACTGAATTCCAAATACATATTCAAATATGGTCGTGTAGATATCAGTGCAAAACTTCCCGCTGCGGGAGGCACTTGGCCTGCTTTATGGACCTTGGGTGCGAACATAGATGAAATAGGAAACTATCATGGCAATACCTACGGAAGCGTTGGTTGGCCTAGCTGTGGTGAGATCGATATCATGGAACAGAACGGCTGGGACAAAAACCATCTGATTGGGCATTTGCATTGGGGCGACACCCAAACAGGAGCCTATGAAAACAAAGGTGGAACAAAGGTTGTGTCGAACACCACAACGACTTTTAACCTGTATTCGCTGATATGGAACGAAAACGAAATCAAAATTTTGTTTAACGACGAAGTGGTGTATGAAACCGAAAACACGAGTGCAATGCCCTATGATAATCCACATTATTTGTTGTTTAATATCGCTATGGGCGGTACCCTTGGCGGGGCTATCCCTAACGATTTTACGCAAGCCGTAATGGAGGTGGATTATATCCAAATTTATCAATAACCAAATCGTAAAATGTGTATCTCCTCTTATGTTATTAGATGAAAAAAATATCAGCTGCCTAAGGCAGGAAAAAGAAATACTAAACGAAACAATTGAAATGACACAAGACGACGCGATTTATATTGGCGCGAATCCCACGCAATTTTCAACTAAAGAAGTAAAAGGCGAGGAAATAACCCGAAACGGACAAACCTTTTACAAAATTTCAAATGCAGACTGCATGCGTCCGTTTTTTATGAGTATTGTTAGCAATTCCGACCATTGGATGTTTATATCAAGTAATGGAAGTTTGTCTGCGGGAAGAAAAAATAGCGACTACGCTCTTTTCCCATACTACACGGATGATAAAATCACGGAGGCTGCCGAAACTACAGGAAGTAAAAGTATTTTTATTGTAACCAAATCGGGTAAAAAGCACTTGTGGGAGCCCTTTTCCGTAAGGCAAAATGGCATGTACCATACCACCCGAAATTTGTACAAAAATACCTACGGAAACAAAATTGTTTTTGAAGAAATCAACCACGACTTAGCCCTTACGTTTACCTACGAATGGAACTCTAGCGAAAAATTTGGGTTTGTTCGCAAGGCGTGTATTTCCAACAACGGAGCCGAGCGCATTTCAGTTAATGTCTTGGATGGCATCCAAAATATCTTGCCCTACGGCGTTGAGCCGGCATTGCAAAGTGCAAGCAGTAACCTTGTAGACGCCTATAAAAAGTGCGAATTGGAAGAAGATTCAGGCGTTGGAATTTATTCGTTGAGTGCCATTATTGTAGACAAAGCCGAGCCGAGCGAGGCACTTAAAGCCAATGTGGTGTGGTCCCTCGGGCTTGACAATGCTAAAAAACTTATTTCTTCTTTGCAATTGGATGATTTCCGCAGGGGTCATGGCGTAATGCAAGAGGTAGACATCCGTGCGGAAAAAGGCGCATACTTTTTAAACGATGAAATTACCTTACAGCCAGATGCTTCAGAAAGTTGGATGTTGGTTGCGAATGTAAATCAAACCATGTCGGACATTGTTCAAATCAAGGAAAAATTGCAAAACCATACGGCTTTGCAAGAGACTATTTTAGCAGATATTGAAGCAGGGTCTGATCATTTGGTGGCGTTGGTTGCCGCCGCCGACGGACTGCAAATGACCAACGACCGTCTTCGCAACATTCGTCACTTTGCCAACACCATGTTCAACATTATGCGAGGTGGTATTTTTGATGACAACTACCACATTGAAAAAGCAGATTTTACGACTTATATCGCCAATGCAAATCGAAAAGTATATCGCTTAAAAGAAGCTATTTTAGCAGCACTTCCTGAGGTTTTTGACGTTAAACATCTTAAAGAAATTGCCGCAAAGGATGACAACCCAAACTTTAAACGCTTGTGTTTTGAGTACTTGCCATTAAAGTTTAGCCGACGTCACGGTGACCCAAGCCGTCCGTGGAACAAATTCTCCATCAACACCCGAAATGAAGAGGGGGGAAAAATCTTAGACTACGAGGGAAACTGGCGTGATATTTTCCAAAACTGGGAAGCCTTGGCACACTCCTATCCAGAGTTTATTGAGGGGATGATTCACAAGTTTTTAAACGCTACTACTTTCGATGGCTACAACCCGTATCGGGTAACCAAAGGTGGTTTTGATTGGGAAACCATAGAGCCAGACAACCCGTGGTCGTATATTGGCTATTGGGGCGATCATCAAATCATCTACCTACTTAAATTCTTGGAGTTTATTGAGGATCATTATCCCAATACACTTGCTGATTATTTCAATCAAGATTTGTTTGTGTATGCCAACGTGCCTTACCGCATCAAGAGTTACGAGCAAATTTTAAAAGATCCAAAAAACACCATTGATTTTGATTTTGAGCGCGAAGAAAACATTCACTTTAAGCGTGAGGAAATCGGAGTAGACGGAGCCTTGCTTCGCGACAATACTGTATTTATTTACAAGGTAAATTTCATAGAGAAAATCTTGGCTACAGTACTGGCAAAAATGTCAAACTTTATCCCCGAGGGCGGTATTTGGATGAACACCCAACGCCCCGAATGGAACGATGCCAACAACGCGCTTGTAGGCAACGGTGTTTCTATGGTAACCCTGTATTACTTACGTCGTTTTTTACGTTTCTTCGAAACGGTTGTTGATAAATCCGATTGGAATAATATCCATATTTCTAAGGAGCTACGCGCGTTTTTTATGCGTGTTACTACGGCTTTGGAACAACACAAAGAACTTCTTGGATCAAGCATTTCGGATGTCGATAAAAAGCGCATTATGGATGCTTTGGGCAAAGCAGGAAGCGATTACCGAAACACAATTTACGACAAGCGTTTTTCGGGTGACAAAGAGGAAATTTCGAAAGATGATTTAGTGTCATTTTTGGAGGTGTCACGTGCCTTTTTGGAGCATTCTATTGAGGCAAACAAACGTGAAGATAAGCTGTATCACGCCTACAATTTGATGACAATCAATAACGACAATTCTGTTCGCATTTCACATTTACCCGAAATGTTAGAAGGTCAAGTGGCAGTACTTAGTTCCGGCTATTTGTCTGCCAAAGAAAACCTAGAAGTGCTTGATGGACTAAAAGCAAGCGCACTGTTTAGACCTGACCAATACAGCTATGTATTATATCCGAACAAGGAACTTCCGCGTTTTGTCAACAAAAACACTATTCCGAAAGAAAAAGTGGAAACATCACCTCTGCTAAAAAAACTCATTGCCGATGGCAATACACAAGTGCTTTCTAAAGATGCAAAAGGGGAATACCACTTTAACGGGAACTTCAATAATGTGGACAGCTTGCGCGAAGCCTTGCAAAATCTTCCGGAGCAGTACCGCGCTTTAGCAACAGATGAAACCGCTTATTTGGAGCAGGTTTTTGAAGCTATTTTCGACCACAAATCCTTTACGGGTCGCTCGGGTACTTTCTTCGGATATGAAGGATTAGGCTCTATTTACTGGCACATGGTGTCTAAGCTGCTTTTGGCGGTTTACGAAATTACACGTGATGCCATTGCTGCAAAGGAAGATCCCGTGCTGATTGGAAACTTATTTGACCATTATTTTGAAATTAATGCTGGAATTGGTGCACACAAATCACCTAAACTGTACGGGGCATTCCCAACAGATCCATATTCACATACCCCTGGCGGAAAAGGCGCACAGCAGCCTGGAATGACTGGACAGGTAAAAGAAGATATCTTAAGCCGATTCGGAGAATTGGGTATTCGCATTTCAAATGGCGTACTTGGGTTTGACCCTACCATTTTGCGCAGTGAAGAATTTTTGACCGAACCACAAACATTTAATTATGTCAGCGTTACCGGAGAAAAAACTGCTATTGCACTAGAAAAAGACACCTTGGCATTCACGTATTGTCAGGTGCCTATTATTTACAAAAAATCAAAAACGGAAGGTATTGAGGTCGTGCTTCAATCGGGAGAAGTACAAACATTTCCCGAGAACACATTGGATGTATCCCTTAGTACTGCCCTCTTTCAAAGGAGTAACGCCATTTACAAAATCACTGTTTCTGTTTTGAAAGAATAACATTTAACTATTAAAATCATCTGCGGATATTGATTTCCCATAAGGTATGAGCACTATGAAAATTTTCGGAAAGTTTGGATTTTTCACAGTAGCGCTTTGGGTTTTGGTATCCTGTAACACACAGCATTTGAGTATGAAAAGTAAAACAGCAGCAGAAATTCTAGGAAATCCGGACTACACGGCAATTTCCTATGGCGGATATCGCACTACATTACGTGAGAATCAACCCACTATTGCGGAATTAAAAGATGACATGAAAATTCTTCACGCTATGGGGATTCGTATTATCAGAACCTATAATGTGCATCTGCCACAGGCAGAAAACATACTCAAGGCTATTTCGGAACTCAAAAAAGAGGATTCGGATTTTGAGATGTATGTGATGCTGGGCGCGTGGATAGATTGTCTTAACGCATGGACTGAAAAAGTGGTAAATCACAACGTGGAAAGCCCTCGTAACGAAGAAGAAATCGCGAAGGCCGTTGCACTTGCCAATCAGTACCCTGACATTGTGAAAGTACTTGCGGTGGGTAACGAAGCCATGGTAAAATGGGCGACAAGCTATTATGTGCAGCCTAGTGTTATTTTAAAATGGGTGAATCACTTGCAAGACCTTAAAAAGAAGAACAAACTCCCAAAAGACGTGTGGATTACCAGCTCTGATAATTTCGCTTCGTGGGGCGGTGGAGACACCGCTTATCACAATACCGATTTGGAGGCCTTAATTGCAGCAGTCGACTACATTTCTGTGCACACTTATCCCTTTCATGATACGCACTACAATCCCGGTTTTTGGGAAATTACAGCTGAAAATGCAGTCAACAAAACCCAGCGAGAACTTATCGAGGAAGCCATGTTGCGGGCTCGGGACTATGCGATTTCGCAATTCAATAGCGTTAAAAAGTACATGCAAGATTTGGGGGTAGACAAACCCATTCACATTGGCGAAACAGGCTGGGCTACGGTTTCAAACGGCTACTACGGAAGAAAAGGATCCCATGCGGCAGACCAATACAAACAAGCGTTGTATTATAAGCGTATTGGCGAGTGGGCAAAGGAAAATAAGGTTGCCTGTTTTTATTTTGAAGCCTTTGATGAGCCTTGGAAAGAAGCGCATAACCCCAAAGGTTCTGAAAATCATTTTGGACTTTTCACCGTAGATGGCAAAGCAAAATATGCCCTTTGGGATTTGGTTAATAAGGGTGTTTTTAAGGGATTAACTCGAAACGGAAAACCCATTGGAAAAACCTTTAAGGGGAATAGCAAAAACCTCTATATCTCTGTGTTGCCCCCAAACATTTTAGAACCCAACATGAACTGACCATGAAAAATGCAGCAATATTAATCGGACTAATTCTTGTAATGATGAGCACTTCTTGTATGCAAAACCCTTTAGAAGTCGCCGTATATGAAACTTCAGAAAGCGGAAACAAACTTACACTACGCACCGATTTTCAAGCTACAGAAAACACTTCGCTTATCACACTTGACGTCTCAAAAGAATATCAGACCATTACGGGGTTTGGAGGTGCTTTTACAGAGTCTTCGGCTTTCCTGCTCAATCAGCTAAGTAAAGAAAACAGAGACCGCATTTTAAAGGCGTATTTTTCAAAAGAAGGCGCACGCTATTCGCTCACGCGAACCCATATGAACTCGTGTGATTTTTCGCTCAACAACTATTCTTACACGCCTGTTCCTGGAGATAAAAATTTAGAGCATTTTTCGATTGAGGAGGACAAAGAAGATTTAATTCCCATGATAAAAGATGCCATGGCAATCTCTGAGGATGGCTTCAAGTTGTTTGCTTCGCCTTGGACAGCAGCTCCGTGGATGAAAGACAACAACAAATGGGTAGGCGGAAAACTGCTCCCCGAATATTACGATACTTGGGCATTGTTTTTTTCAAAGTATGTTGATGCCTACAAAGCCGAGGGAATTGACATTTGGGGATTTACCGTAGAAAATGAGCCCCACGGAAACGGTGAAAATTGGGAGAGTATGCATTACTCACCCGAAGAAATGACGCATTTTGTTCAGCATTTTCTAGGACCAAAATTGGAAGCTGATGGCAAAGGAGACCTTGTTATTTTGGGCTACGATCAAAACCGCGAAGGCATTCGCGAGTGGGTAGATGTGATGTATAAAGATGAAGCTTCATCTAAATATTACGACGGTACCGCCGTGCATTGGTATGAAAGTACCTACGATTATTTTCCCACAGAATTGCAATATGCCCACGAAAAGGCTCCAGATAAATACTTAATTCAAACCGAAGCCTGCGTAGATGCTGAAGTTCCTGTGTGGCAAGACGATAAATGGTACTGGAAAAAAGAAGCCACGGATTGGGGCTACGATTGGCGCGAGCCAGCAAAGAAGTATTTGCACCCAAAGTATGCGCCTGCTAATCGCTACGCAAGAGATATTATTGGATGTCTCAACAACTGGGTTGATGGCTGGGTAGACTGGAATATGGTATTAGATACTAAAGGCGGTCCCAATTGGGCAAACAATTGGTGCATTGCCCCTGTAATTGTTGACCCCGAAAAAGACGAAGTGTATTTCACGCCCTTGTACTACATCATGGCACACTTTAGCAAATTCATTCGTCCAGGGGCTGTAATTATTGACGCGCAAAATACAGACGATGACCTTATGGTTGCTGCTGTCAAAAACCCCGATGAGACTATTGCAGTAGTAGTATTTAACGAAGGAAAAACCATAAAACACTTTGCATTAAACCTTAAAGACACATCGAAAAAAATTACCATTAGCCCACAGGCAATACAAACCATTATGATAAACAACTAAATCAATACCCATGAAAGCTCAACCCTTATCATCTCATAAAGTACCTATTACTCAAAAAATAGCCTTTGGCGTGGGAATGTTTGCAAATCAAATGTTCCCTGCAATTTTGGGAATCTTTATGGTTGTTTTGGTTCAAGACTTAGGTTTTCCCGGATGGATGTGGTCACTTATCTATTTTTTCCCAAGAATATTTGACTCCATCACCGATCCTATTATGGGATTTATCTCAGATAACACAAAATCAAAATGGGGACGTCGTAGGCAATATGTTTTGATTGGAAGCATTATAATGGGAGTTGCTTACATATTTATGTGGCAGCTCTTTAAGGAAAACTCGTTGCAATTCAATTTCTGGTATTTCTTTTTATGGTCCCTTGTTTTTTATTTAGGGCTAACCTTTTTTAGTGTGCCTTATGTAGCCATGGGGTATGAGATGAGTGAAGATTTTCATGAGCGTACCAATATTATGGCAATTGCGCAGTGGATTGGACAATGGGCTTGGGTAATTGCGCCATGGTTTTGGGTGATTATGTATGACCCCGAATGGTTCCCATCTGCTGAAGTTGCGGTACGAGAATTGGCTATTTGGGTTGCCATTCCATGTGCGATTTGCGCTATGGTTCCGGCCATATTTATTGAGAGTAAATCTACTCTTAATGAAAATTATGAGCCTTTGAATGGGGCTAATATTGGCAATAGCCTTAAAAAGATTTATCACAGTTTTGTTGAGGCGTTTAAAATCAAAGAATTTAGAAAATTATGTGGCGCTACGTTTTTAATTTTTAATGCGTTCAACACTGTTGCTGCGCTCACGTTTTTTGTCATTGTTTACAAGCTCTTTAACGGAGACGCTGGAGCTAGTGGCATCTGGGTATCTCTTTTTGGTTGTTTAGGGGCCTTGGGAACCACATTTATTGTTATCCCAATTGTTACGTGGATGTCTAAGATTTTTGGAAAAAAGAAGGCATTTTTACTTGCTCAGGGAATCTCGGTATTGGGCTACATAATGCTTTGGTTTTTGTTCGTTCCTGGAAAACCTTGGATGTACATTATTGCCCTCCCATTCTTTTCGTTTGGAATTGGAAGTTTATTTACCATTATGATGTCTATGACTGCAGATGTCATTGATATTGATGAATTAAATTCAGGGAAACGAAGGGAAGGAATTTTTGGTGCTATATATTGGTGGATGGTCAAAGTAGGCTTTGCCATAGCTGGTGCCTTGAGTGGTGTTATCATTGCTCTTGTAGGCTTCAACCCCGACTTAACCACCGTGGAACAACAATCCGCTGTTGATGGGTTACACGCATTTTTCTGTTTCTTCCCCTTAGCAGGAACACTAATAGCCATGTGGATTATGCGTGACTATAGTATAGACGAAACTCGAGCAAATGAAATTAGAGCGCAATTAAAAGCGCAAAAAGGAACGCCAAAGCCCCTTTCGTATCAGCAAATGCAAGGGAAACTCGCTAACCTAACAGGCAAAACTTTTACTTCTAGACTGCGTTCCGATGTTGATTTCTCAGGGCATACAATATCAAAACAAAAAGCGTTATTTGACAACGCCCTTAGCAAGGGGTTGCATGGCATTTGCTTTAGTCCATATCGCGAACACCAAAGTGTAGAAGACACCTTATCTGAAAGCCAAATTAAGGAACGTATGGAAGTGGTTGCTCCTTATGCGAACTGGGTGCGTTCGTTTTCTTGTACAGGCGGGAATGAGCATATTCCCGCGGTTGCCAAATCAAAGCATCTAAAAACTATGGTTGGCGCATGGATTGGGCAGGACAAAGAAGAAAATGATAAGGAAATAAAGGCGCTTATTGATCTAGCGAAAAAGGGATTGGTAGATATTGCAGTAGTAGGTAACGAGGTCTTGATGCGTGACGATTTGAGCGAACAGCATATTCTTGACTACTTGGCAGAAGTAAAACAAGCTATTCCCGGAATAAAAGTTGGCTATGTAGACGCATACTACCAGTTTATTCAGCGTCCAAAACTAGTTGAAGCTTGTGATGTAATTCTTATTAATTGCTATCCGTTTTGGGAAGGCAGTAATATTGAATTCGCCACATCGAATTTGAAAGAAATGTACCAAGCAACTCAAAATATAGCCAACGGCAAGCCAGTTATTATTACAGAAACAGGTTGGCCAAATCAGGGAGATCGCGTTGGTGAAGCAAAGCCATCACCTCAAAATGCGATGGAATATTTTGTCAATGTCACTACTTGGGCAGCATTAGAAAAAGCACCAATATTCTACTTTTCTTCTTTTGATGAGTCTTGGAAATTACATCATGAAGGAGATGTTGGCGCACGATGGGGAATATGGGATAAATACGAAAAACGTAAATACTAATAAAAATGTCATACAGAGAAGGTATAGAATTTAGCTTAGAAGAATTAGAATACAAATCGTATCAAGGCGTAAATTTTGATAATTATACAACCGAGGACTTAAAAGCGCTCTGGAGAAAAACACTCAAGTTGGGAATGCATGGAATTTGTTTTAGCATGTATGAAGACGGGCAAGAGCCTGGAGATACAATAACGGTGGCTCAAGTGGAACGCCGTATCAAAATACTCAAACCCTTCACCAAATGGGTACGCTCTTTTTCATGTATTGAGGGCAATGAACACATTCCGCGCATTGCAAAAAAACATGGTATTAAAACGATGGTTGGTGCTTGGCTTGGCGATGACCCTGAAAAAAACGAAGAAGAAATAAAGGCATTAATTGCCCTTGCTAACGAAGGCTGTGTGGATATTGCTGCCGTGGGCAATGAGGTGCTTTATCGCAACGATTTAACCCTAGAGGAATTGCTCGCATTTATGAAACAAGTTAGAGATGCAATTCCAGCCCATATTCCTATTGGATATGTAGATGCGTATTACGAGTTTTCTTCACACCCCGAACTCGTAGAGCATTCAGACGTAATTTTATCCAATTGCTATCCGTTTTGGGAGGGTTGTCCGGAAGAATGGGCGCTAAACCATATGCAAAGTATGTATGGGCAAGCCATGCACGCTGCAAAAGGTAAAAAAGTAATCATTACTGAAACGGGATGGCCCAGCAAAGGGGAGCCTCTCAAGGGTTCTGTGCCGTCCGAAGAACATGCTATGAAATACTTCATCAACACCCAAGCTTGGGCAAAACAGGCCAACATAGACGTGTTTTATTTTTCGTCTTTTGATGAGTCTTGGAAAGTTGGTCCAGAAGGCGAAGTGGGTGCGTATTGGGGACTTTGGGATAAACATGAAAAACTCAAGTTTTAATTATAGCCATTAACACAAGGTATTCCCTATGAACGTTTACATCAATACTTTAGCCCTAGCCGTCGTTGTCCTAATTGTTGGCTGTGCCCCCAAACCCGATCGACAAAATAAGAAGGAGATTGCCAAAAAAGTTGACGCTATTGTGCTTCAGATGACACTGGCCGAAAAAGTAGGTCAAATGACTCAAATTGATATGCGTTTGTTGGATGATTACAGCGATATTAAGGAGTATCATATTGGCTCAATACTTAGTGGAGGTGGAGCAGTTCCCAAAACAAATACACCAAAAGCGTGGCTTGACATGGTTAATGGATTCCAAGAAATTGCCATGAGTGATCGACTTGGCATTCCATTAATTTACGGAATTGATGCTGTCCACGGACACAATAATGTTCTAGGGGCTACGGTGTTCCCTCATAATTTAGCCCTTGGCGCTTCGAATGACGCTGACCTCGTTTATCGAGTAAACAAAGCCACGGCTGTTGAAGTTGCCGCTACAGGCATTCACTGGACTTTTTCACCTTGTATTACCATTCCACAAGATGCAAGATGGGGGCGTTTTTACGAGGGGTTTGGTCAAACTACCGATATTGTTGACGGGCTTACCGAAGCTGCTGTTTTGGGTTACCAAGACCGCCTTTTGGAAGTGCAAAACAAGCAAGTTGCTGCTTGTGCTAAGCATTTTATTGGAGATGGTGCTACAGTTTGGGGAACTGGCACTCGAGTTGATGGGATGCACGACTATAAGTTGGATAGGGGTGATGTGCAATTAGAGGATAAAACCCTACGTGAAATTTACCTCCCCCCATACAAAACGGCTATTGCTGCCGATGTAAAAACCATTATGGCGAGTTTTAACAGCATTCGTGGAGAAAAGTGTCACGGCAGTAAGTATATCCTTACGGATTTGCTCAAAGACGAACTTGGTTTTGAAGGCTTTGTGGTTTCAGATTGGGCAGGCATAGACGAAATTCCAGGGAATTATAAATCCGATGTTATCAATGGGGTAAATGCAGGTATAGATATGTTTATGGTTCCTGGATTTATGGAGGGGCAAAACCAACAGCATTACAAAGTATTTATTCAATATTTGATAGCGGCGGTCAATGAGGGAAGCGTCTCTATGGAGCGCATCGACGATGCAGTACGTAGAATTTTGAAAGTAAAGATGGAATTGGGTCTTTTTGACAACCCTTATATCGATGACTCCTATCTTTCTGAAATAGGCTCACCAGCACACCGTGCACTTGCCCGTGAAGCTGTTCAAAAATCGACAGTTTTACTAAAAAATGATGGAGTACTGCCGCTTAACAACGCAGCGTCCATAACCGTGGTAGGTTCTGGCGCAAACAATTTGGGTGTGCAAAATGGGGGTTGGACTACTGAGTGGCAAGGATTTTTCACCCCTGATTTCGACTTTTTAGACTTTAATGCTGATGGCGTTTTAACCTTGAAGGAATATAATAATCAGCTTAAAAAAATCTACGAAGATAAGTTCGATGTCGCCGCTTGGGCTGGGCATTTTAATGAAATTGACGCAGATAAAAACAACAAAGCGAACCGTAAAGATTTTTCTAATTTTATGGCAAACCGCGTGCTTCAACCCAATGGCACAACCATCGTAGAAGGACTGCGTCAAGTGGCACCTAATGCAAAAATTACATATGACCCTAACGCCAATGCTATTGCAAAAGAAGATATTGTGATTGCGGTTGTTGGGGAGTATCCCTATGCCGAAGGCTTTGGCGATGATGCGGATTTGCGTATGAATAAAGCGGATTTGGAAATATTGGCTCGGGCAAACACCTCTGGAAACCCCTTAATTGTTGTCTTGCTTTCTGGACGACCGCTAATGGTTCATGAACAGCTATCACAATGGGATGCTTTTGTTGCTTCATTTTTGCCAGGCATGGCAGGCGAAGGCATTGCAGATGTGCTTTTTGGAAGGGTAAATCCGCAAGCCAAACTCAGCTTTACATGGCCAACAAATCCTAATGGTGAGGGCGAATTGTTTGCGCAGGGTACTGGCATTCAGTTCGAATAAATTAGGCTTTTCTAACATGCGTATATAAACGTATCTTTGAATATGCGTTTGATTACTTTATGCAGTGTTGTAATTCTTGTGTGTTGCTCACAACCCAAACAGGAAAACCTTATATCAAAGGTGGAGGATACTGCTGTGGTGGATTCAATTTTAAATTCAGTTCTTGCTAAATCAGCCCCAAGCACAGCGTCACTCAACTGGTCAAACTTGACTCAATTGATGAACTCGCTTGGCAACATCCCAACGGCACAACGCAGCATTACTATGAAAACCATTAAGGATGAGTCCACAAAACTTCTTAGTGCCTCATGGCCCGAAGAATGGAACACGAATCCAATTCGCTCACGCTATATGGTGTTTGTTACCCACGCAAGTATTGCGGCTGACCAGCGTCTTAATGGGGATATTGCTGAACAACAAGCAAAGAGTATCCTCAAAATGAAAAGGAGTTGGAACATTTTTGTTTCACACATTCAGCCTGAAGAAACTTCAACAGTCCTTGAGACGACACTCCGATAGTTGATATTCAAAATCAAATAGCGTTGCGCTTTTTGTATCAATCACCTTTTTATTTTGGGTACTTTCTTCATTGGAGAAGTGCGGTTCAGGCAAGTTGTTCTCCATACATTCTTGGGTGTAAAAGGCTTTTCGGGCATGATGAATAGGACTTACACAATGCAGCGTGTATCCCCAAAAACCACCCTCTATTATGGAGGTTAAAAAGCGAACCACATCCAGTTGGTGTACCAAATTTGTGGGAGCGTAAGCTGCTGGAATATCTTCCTTTTTGGAAAGCTGTTTTGCTGGATGCCGACCATCACCGACCAGACCACCAAGACGCACAACCGTAGCACGATTTTCAAAAGTCAAACTGCTTTTTTCGGCTGCAAGTAATTGGACTCCCACAAGGGTTGTGGGTCTGGGGACAGTAGTTTCATCTACCTCGCCTTGCGATGCGCCAAAAACACCAATACTACTCAAATGCAATATCTTACAATTGGGATAAGACGAAATTGCGGTTAAAATATGTGCTATCCGTGCAGCATAATCCGCATTCGTATTGCGCCGGACCCCAGGCGGAAAGGCTACAATAAGCACATCAGCATCTTTTATTAAAGCATCAAAGTTGCCATTAATTCCTTCATTTTCAACAGTCAAGATGTGAGGTGTAATACCCAGCTCTGCTAGAATATTCGCCTTTTTCTCAGACCGAACACTACCCGCAACCGCATATCCTTTGGATAAAAGTACTTGTGCAAGAGCTTGTCCAAGCCATCCACAACCTAGAATTGATGCCGACTTCATATCGGTGTAAAAGTATCTTTTTTGAATAAAATATGCGGAATTAAATTTTTTTTTATACCTTTTGTTCATTAAAACATCAACATGCCTATAAAAAGTTTTCAAGCGGCGCGTCAAAAACTTACGCCAAAGCGTACCAGATCGTTATTGGTTAAAGACTACATGACACGCAATTTGATTACTTTTTCTCCGCAACAATCCATTTTGGAAGTGATGCGAATTTTGATTCGCAATAAAATTTCTGGTGGACCTGTTGTTGATGATCTGTCTAGGTTAGTCGGTATCATTTCTGAAGCGGATTGTATCAAACACCTTTCGGAAGGGAAATATTTTAATCAGCCTTTTTTTGATCGAAAAGTCGAAGAAAATATGACTGAAAAGGTGGATACCATTGAGTCAGATAAAACCATTTTTGATGCCGCTACCCTTTTTCACAAGACCAATAGACGCCGTCTTCCTGTATTGGAACACGGCAGATTGGTAGGACAAATAAGCAGGCAAGATGTGGTAAAAGCTGCGTTGCTACTACGAAGCCAACGCTGGCGTTAATTCAATTTGTTAATCTATAAAACCCCAATTCATGAGTTCCATTCAAAACAGCGTACAGCTCATTGGGCATCTTGGCGATGCCCCCGAAGAAGTCAAACTAGAGTCTAACAAAAAACTGGCAAATTTTTCGATTGCTACCAACCATCGTTACAAAAACAAAGATGGTGAAATGGTTGAAAGCACTCAATGGCACCGTATTGTCGCATGGGGCAAACTTGCAGAAATTTGTATGGAACACCTCAAAAAAGGAAGCCATGTGGCATGCCGAGGGCGTTTGATGTATCGAGATTATGAAACCAAATCGGGAGAAAAACGCCATAGCGCAGAAGTCCATTTGGACGAGATGCACATGTTGTAATTAGTCATAAATTGCTGTAGCTACACGGTAGGTGTTGGCGTGCGCTTCAACGATGAGATTTACATCGGGCGCATAGCCACCGCCCATGCTGCATTGCACTGGGATTTGTTGCTCAAAACAAGATGACAACACAAGTTCGTCTCGTTTTTTTGCACCCTCAAGTGTGAGGGCTAAACGCCCAAGTTTATCTTCTTTGAGTACATCTACTCCAGATAGATAAAACACAAAATCAGGTTTGACGGTAGCCAATAAATGGGCTAGATGCGTTTCTAATCGATCGAGATATTCGTCATCTGTTGTGTTGTCTTCTAGGGCAATATCGACATCGCTTTCTTCTTTTTGAAAAGGGTAATTGGCTTTGCCGTGCATGGAAAACGTAAATACTTTTGAGTTGTTTTGAAAAAGCGAGGCTGTACCGTTACCTTGATGTACGTCCAAATCTATAATTAAGATTTGATGGGCTTTTCTTGAGGCTAACAGATAATCTGCGCCAATCGCCTGATCATTTAGTAAACAAAACGCCTCACCACGATTATAAAACGCATGATGTGTGCCTCCAGCAATATTAAATGCGATACCATTTTTGAGTGCATACTCACAACCTAAAAGTGTACCTTGTGCAATTACGCACTCCCTTTCAATCAACGTTGCCGATAAGGGAAAACCTATACGTCTTATGTCTTTTTTAGAGAGGGATAAAGTGTTGAGCTGGGCGTAATATTCCGGACAATGCGTGCGTAAAATATGCGCATCAGCAATGCGATTGGGCGCAAAAAATTGTTCTCGTGTACAGGTGCCTTCACGAACAAGTTGTTCGGGAAGCATTTCGTATTTGAGCATAGGAAATCGATGCCCTTCGGGTAGTGGATGTGCGTAAATGTCGTGATGGGCAATGCAAATCATTGCCGCAAATATAGCTTAGGCTTTGGTGATTTTTCTAAGAAGTAGCCCGGCTGACATTAAAATTATACCTACTAAAAAAAATGTACAGAGAATACCTTTATCTGAAGCAAATTTTAACAAGTGTTTGAAAAAATTAGTTGCTTCAACTTCTAAAAGCAACAATAAAGGAAAAGAAATAAGGAAAAGCGCAATGCCAAAGGCAAAAAGTTTTTTGTACAATTTTGGTTGTGTCATAACAGTAGGTTTGGTTTTTCAAAATTATAAAACTTTTTAAAACACCTCACATATTATGCCACAAATTATTTTGGTTAAAATTTTGTTGCTAAGAAGAGAGTTTCTCTAGCTGTGCGGTAATAGCCTCATCTTCTATTTTTTCAAACAAAAGTGCTGCCTTGCCAAGGTTATGTCCACTAGGAACTAGTGTTGTGTTGCCAACAGCATCCCACCCCAAGGTCTCGCTGAGGTTTAGCATAGTACGGAGTTTGGTTGCAGTGTGTGGCAAAAAGGGTTCGCAAAGGATTGCCAGTCCAGCCACTACCTGAATAGCGGTGTGCATAATGGTTGCCACACGCTCGGGATTGGTTTTTATGAGTTTCCACGGCTCTTCATCCGCTAAATACTTGTTGCCATGTCGTGCAAGTTGCATCATTTCTTGACTTGCAGCTCTAAACTTATACTGTTCCAAAAGGGTTGAAATGGTGTCAGGCGAAGCCTTTAATGCCTCAAGTGTGGCAGAGTCTTCAGGAGTAAGTGCACCGGGGTTGGGTACAATACTTTCGTAATATTTTTTCATCAGTACCATCACTCGATTTACAAAATTCCCAAAAATGGCAACCAACTCACTGTTGTTTCGGGTTTGAAAATCACTCCACGTAAAGTCGTTGTCTTTGGTTTCGGGGGCATTTGCCGTAAGCACATAGCGTAACACGTCTTGTTTTTCGGGGAAATCTTCAAGGTATTCGTGTAACCAAACCGCCCAGTTTTTGGAGGTTGATAGCTTTTGCCCCTCCAGATTTAAGAACTCGTTAGCGGGTACGTTTTCGGGTAGTATATAGTCGCCCATGGCGTTGAGCACCGCAGGAAAAATAACACAGTGGAATACAATGTTGTCTTTTCCAATAAAGTGCACCAGTTCAGTTTCCTTGTCTTGCCAATAAGGTTTCCAGTCTTTGCCTTCTTGCGCAGCCCATTCTTTGGTTGCCGAGATGTAGCCAATGGGCGCATCGAACCATACATACAGCACTTTGTTTTCGCCACCTGATACAGGAACGGGAATTCCCCACGATAAGTCACGGGTAACCGCACGAGGCTTTAGCCCATCGTCCAGCCATGATTTTACTTGCCCCAACACATTGGGTTTCCAATCTGATTTGTGGTCTTCCAAAATCCAATTGCGTAAAAAATCGTCGTAGCGGTTAAGGGGTAAATACCAATGCGTAGTGGTTTTTAAGCTTGGCGTTTCTCCCGAGAGTGCCGATTTTGGGTCAATCAAATCGGTGGCATTAAGCGAGCTTCCACAGGCTTCACACTGGTCGCCATAGGCTTCGGTATGCCCGCATTTTGGGCAGGTACCCACAACATAGCGATCGGCTAAAAATTGATCTTCTTTGGCATCGTAGAGCTGTTCGGTAGTTTGCGTTTCAAAACAGTCCTTATCGTGCATGGTTTTAAAAAACGCTTGCGCGGTTTGGTGGTGTACCTCGCTGGAAGTTCTTCCATAATAATCAAAAGAAATCCCAAATGCATCAAACGAATTTTTGATGATGTTGTGGTATTTGTCAATAACCTCTTTTGGGGTGATGCCCTCCTTTTTTGCTTTCATGGAAATGGCAACGCCGTGCTCATCGCTACCGCAAATAAACAACACCTCTTTGCCTCGCATGCGCAAATAGCGCGCATATATATCGGCAGGGACATAAACACCTGCCAAATGCCCAATGTGGATGGGACCGTTGGTGTAAGGAAGGGCAGCAGTAATTGTGTAGCGTTTGCTCATACAAGAAGTTTCGGCACAAAAATAGGGAAATTACCGCCTTGCTTTAAGTGGATTTTTTATCTTTAGAAAATCCCATAAATCGGCAGAGATGAACACCCGAAAAAAAGGCAACCAAGGCGAGGACCTTGCTGTAGCACATTTACAAAAACAGGGCTATACCATTTTAACACGGAACTTTTACTTCCAAAAAGCCGAAATAGATATTATTGCCAAAAAAGAAGATATGCTTGTGGTGGTGGAGGTAAAATGGCGAAAATCAGACGTTCATGGTGCACCGCATGAATTTGTAACTCCCAAAAAACGCAAACTCATGGCACGCGCAGCTGAGTACTATATTCAGAAATTTGACTGGCAAGGTGAAACGCGATTTGACATTATTAGCATAGTAGGCACTGCCCAACACCACACCCTCGAACACATCGAAAGTGCGTTTTATTTCTTCTAGAATTGTTATTTTTATAACATTTTGTTTCTTTATTCATATATTTGTGAAATAATTCAGAAACATGAAAACCATTGCTGCAGCTGTGGAGGCATATGTAAAGTCCAAGCCTTTTTTGATTAGTGCGCTTACACAAGGGATTATCAACCTTACCTCGCTTTCGCGCATGATGCAAGACGAGATTCAAGAACAAACGGAAAAGCCCGTGCGCTCGGGGGCTATAGTGATGGCACTGAAGCGCCTTTCTACCGATTTGGAATTTCGGTATTCTCACAAAATCATTAAAACCTTAAAAAATATTGGAGACATTACCGTGCGTTCCGCACTTATCGATTACAATTTTAAGGTTTCTGATACGCTCTTAGCAGCGCAAGCAAAACTACTCTCGCAACTTCAGCTTTCAAGTGAAAATTTTTATACCTCCTCGCGTGGTGTGCATGAGTGTAATATCGTGGTAAGCGAACATCTTGCTCCTTTGGTAGACAAGCATTTAGCCCAAGAAGAGTGTTTACACAAAGAAGAAAATCTATCTTCAATAACCTTAAAACTCCCCACCGAAAACGTTTCCATTCCTGGGATTTATTACTTTGTTTTTCAACGTCTTTCTTGGGAGGGTATTAATATCTACGAGGTGATTTCTACATCAAACGAATTTACCATTCTGGTCAATGATGAGCAAGTAGACAAAGCCTTCCGGGTGGTAAAAGACCTTAAGCAGTTGTAGGTTGTTGCAGTTTTTCTAGGAGTTGAATAGCCTTAGTTACAGCAGAAACCTCATTGATAACGAGCACTAATTTTGGTCCGTCTTTGGTGTTTTTTTCTTTGAGTTGTGCCTTGCCTAATGTGCCCAATGTGCGCAACATATGTTGAAACGCATCTCCTTGGTAAAACGAACTTTCGGGATCAGCTAGAAAGGTGCAAATGCACTTCTGCTTTTTAAGGATAATTTTTTCAAAGCCTAACGCCGCCCCCAGCCATTTTAGACGCACACTGTCAAAAAGGGCAATGGTAGGTTCGGGCAGGGCACCAAACCTATCGATAAGCGAAGCCCCAAACGCTTTGAGTTCTTCCTCGGTTTTTAGGGTTGCCAATTCTTGATATTGCGCCAGCCGTTCCGTTACATTGTTGATGTAGTCTGTTGGGAAAAAGATTTCAAAATCGGTATCTAGCGTTACTTCTTTAACCGTAGGTTTTTGGTCGGGATAGAGGGCTTTAAACTCATTTTGCTGCAATTCTTCAATGGCATCTTTTAGGATTTTCTGATAGGTTTCAAAGCCGATATCATTGATAAATCCACTTTGCTCACCTCCTAACAAATCACCAGCACCTCTAATTTCCAAGTCTTTCATAGCGATTTGAAACCCGGAACCCAGCGCAGTGTATTGACTCACAGCTTCCATTCGTTTGCGCGCATCATCAGTTAACGCTGAAAAAGGCGGCGTGATAAAATAACAAAAGGCTTTTTTGTTGCTACGCCCTACACGACCTCGCATTTGATGCAAGTCGCTAAGTCCAAAATGGTTGGCATTATTAATAAAAATAGTGTTCGCATTGGGCACATCCAAACCACTTTCAATGATAGTCGTTGCGACCAATACATCAAACTGCCCGTCCATAAAACCGAGCATAAGTTCTTCCAGTTTATTCCCCGGGAGTTGTCCGTGTGCGGTAGCGATACGCGCATCTGGAATAAGGCGTTGCAGCATACCCGAAACTTCTCCAATGTTATCGATACGGTTGTGCACAAAAAAGACCTGTCCGCCCCGTTGCAATTCATAAATTACGGCGTCTCGAATTTGGGTTTCACTCCATGAAATCACCTGACTTTCAATAGGATAACGGTTGGGAGGTGCGGTATTGATTACGGACAAATCCCGCGCTGCCATAAGGCTAAATTGTAAGGTTCTCGGAATAGGTGTGGCGGTGAGCGTGAGCACATCCACGTGCTCTTTGAGCGAACGTAATTTTTCTTTTACACCCACTCCAAATTTTTGCTCTTCGTCAACTATGAGCAATCCCAAATCCTTGAGCGAAACCGACTTTCCCACCAATTGATGCGTGCCAATGACTATGTCAATAGCTCCGTTTGCTATGCCTTCAAGTACCTCTTTTTTTTGTTTGGCGGTTCTAAATCGGTTGAGGTAGTCGATGGTAACCGGAAATTCGCTTAACCGCTTTTTGAAGGTGTTGAAATGCTGAAATGCCAAAATGGTGGTTGGCACCAAAACAACCACTTGTTTGCCGTTGTCCACTGCCTTAAAGGCAGCTCGAATAGCAACTTCGGTTTTTCCAAAACCTACATCGCCACATACCAATCTGTCCATGGGTTTTTGGTCTTCCATGTCTTTTTTTACGGCTTCGGTAGCACTGCGTTGGTCGGGGGTGTCTTCAAACAAAAACGATGCTTCCAACTCGTGTTGCAAATAGCTGTCCGGACCACAGGCAAAGCCTTTGTTCATGCGGCGTTTGGCGTATACGTTAATCAGGTTAAAGGCAATTTCTTTGACCTTCTTTTTGGTCTTTTGCTTGATTTTTTTCCAAGCTCCAGAGCCCAATTTATACACTTTGGGTGTTGCCCCGTCTTTGCCGTTAAATTTTGAAATTTTATGCAGCGAGTGAATACTCACATACAGTACATCTCTATCGCCATAAAAGAGTTTGATCGCCTCTTGCATTTTGCCTTCCACCTCAATGCGTTGCAAGCCACCAAAAGTACCGATGCCGTGGTCAATATGGGTTACGTAGTCGCCAACTTCCAGCTGCGCTAATGCCTTTAGGGAAATGGCTTGCTTTTTGCTGTAGCCGTTTTTAAGCCTGAATTTATGATAGCGCTCAAAAAGTTGATGGTCGGTGTAGCAGACCACGTTTTCGTCTTCATCTACAAACCCTTGGTATAGTGGGGCAACCCAGCACTGAAAAGGAGTTTCGGGGGCTATTTCTTCGATAATTTGAGAAAGCCGTTCCTTTTGGGTTTCTGATGCGCAAAAAATATGATTCGTGCGTTGTTGTGCTGTGTTTTCGGCGAGATGCGCTGCAAGCCAATCAAATTTGCGTTGAAAATGGGGCTGTGGTTGACAATTAAAATGCAATGAGGTGTTGGCGTCACTTGGTGCAAAGTGCACACAAGTTTTGGATTTCAATTTTTTCGAAAAATTATTGCCGCTGATAAATATATCCTCGGGGGGTAGCCTTCGAATTTCTCCATCAATAGTTTGATGTGTTTTTTGGGCGTGTGCAAACAATTTGTCGAGTTCTGCCACCACAAGGCTTTCGTTTTGTACACACACCAGTACATCATCTTGTAAAAAGGAAAGTATGGATTGCCGTGCCTCTTTTTCTTCTTTTTGCTCGATATTGGCAAGGATGTTAATTTTTTCCAATGCCTGTGTAGAGCGTTGAGAAGTTACATCAAAGCTGCGAAGGGTATCCACCTCATCGCCAAAAAACTCAATCCGAAACGGCTCCTCATGGCTAAAAGAATACACGTCTAAAATACCGCCACGCACAGCAAACTCTCCAGGTTCGGTAACAAAATCTACACGTTGAAAACGAAATGCAAATAGGGTTTCGTTGACAAAGTCAATACTGAGTACATCTCCTTTTTTAAGGGTTAAGGTTTTGCTTTGCAAGGCTTTTGTTGTAAGCACTTGCTCAAAAAGGGCTTCGGGATAGCTTACCACCAATTGCCGGGGTGTGTCCTTTACTTTTTGCAAAACCTCTGCACGCAACAGTACATTTGCATTATCGGTTTCTTCAATGCTATAGGGGCGACGATAGCTTGCCGGAAAAAATAAGGGCGGGTTGGGGAGTAACACCTCCAAATCGTTAAAAAAATAGGCGGCTTCTTCTTTATTGTTGAGTATCCAAAGCACGGTGCTGGTGTGTTGCTCAAACATGGATTTGACCAAAAAACTATGTTTGGAGCCTATCAGTCCAGAGGCAAAAACGGTGCCGTTGGCACATGCGTTTTCATACACCGCACGAAATTGTGAGTTGTTTTGATAAAGCTCAGGAAGTTTTGCCACGCCTGTTTTTTTGGCAAAAATACGAAGTCAAAAACCCTTAGCGTGTGCTTACGTTAATTTTTAAACAAATTCGTTATTGCCTGTGATGTTAAAATCGGCCTATTCAGATAAGAGTTACTACATTTGCCCTCGATGAAACGACCGCTAATTCGTATTGCCACTGCTGCCGATGTTCCTGGCATCCTTGCACTTATTCGCGAGTTAGCTGTCTTTGAGCGTGAACCTGATGCAGTTGAAGTTACTGAAGATGAACTTACAAAAGACGGCTTTGGCGAAAACGCCCATTTTCAATGTTTTGTAGCGGAAATTGACCAACGCATAGCGGGCATTGCCCTCTTTTACCCATGCTATTCTACATGGAAAGGAAAGTCGTTTCATCTGGAAGATTTAATTGTAACCCAATCGGAGCGCGGAAAAGGCATTGGCTTTGAGTTGCTAAAGACATTTATTGCCTATGCAAACGATTCGGGGGTTCGTCGAATTCAATGGGCGGTATTGGATTGGAATACTTCCGCCATCAAATTTTATGAAAAACATGGCGCGAAAACCCTCTCGGATTGGAGAATTACCCAAATGACCGAGGGTGCCATACAACAATTTATAGCAAAACATCATGCGCGTATTTAAGTTTGGAGGCGCATCTGTAAAAGATGCCGAAGGAGTAAAAAATGTGGTCAATGTATTGACGCAAACAGGTCACGAAAACACCGTTGTGGTGATTTCTGCCATGGGCAAAACTACCAATGCCCTAGAGGCGGTAGTATCGGCGTATTTTCAAAAACCCGAAACCTATAAGGGACTGCTTCACGAGGTGGAAGTATTTCATCAAGATATTGTTTCGGAATTGTTTGATGGTAATGGGGCGCCCATCTCCAAACGAATAAAAAACCTTTTTAAGCAGTGCAACACCTTTTTGGCGAATAACCGCTCGCCACACGACGCTTTTGTCTACGACCAAGTGGTAAGTTTTGGCGAATTGCTTTCCACCTCTATTGTTTGCGCCTATCTGAACCACAAGGGCATAGCAGCGGAATGGGTTGATGCACGGTCCTGTATCAAAACAGATAATTATTACCGTAGTGCACACTTGAATTGGGAGCACACGCAAGCGGCTGTCCAAGAGCAAATGCAAGGCAGTGTATTAAAAATTACCCAAGGGTTTATCGGTTCTGACGAGAACAATTTCACCACGACTTTGGGCAGGGAAGGTTCCGATTATTCTGCGGCTATTTTTGCGTATTGTCTGGGGGCTACAGATGTTACCATTTGGAAAGATGTACCGGGTGTGCTAAACGCCGATCCCCGTGTTTTTGAGAACACGGAGTTGCTACACCATATTTCCTATCAAGAGGCGATAGAGTTGGCGTTTTATGGAGCTTCGGTAATTCATCCAAAGACCTTGCAGCCCTTGCAACGCAAAGAAATCCCGTTGTTTGTTAAGTCGTTTTTGAACCCTACGGCAGACGGAACTCAAGTAGGAAAGGGGGTGCTTATGCAACCCGAAGTACCCTGTTATATTGTAAAAAAAGGATTGTCTTTGCTTCGCCTCTCTACCCGTGATTTTTCGTTTGTGGTAGAGGATAATATCAGTGATATTTTCAAGTTGTTGCACGAGCACAAAATGTCTGTGGATTTGATTCAAAATTCGGCAATTAGTTTTTCGGTTTGCGTTAATGATAAGTATACTAATATGGATGCCTTGCTGCATACGCTACGCGCGCGATTCGATGTGAAACATACTGCAGACGTTACGCTTTACACCATTCGTCACTTTAAAGAAGATTCTGCTAATGGACTGCTAAAGACCCACGAATTAGTACTTGAACAACGCACACAAACAACGCTGCAATTGGTGATGAAATAGCTATATTTACATTCAAATCACCCAAATGCCACTGGTACATTCTACCGATATAGCTAAAGTCCTTGGTCTTGCCAAAACGGGTTTTTTTGGTCGTGTAGTGGGTAAATTTGTTCTTTGGTTGCTAAGCCTAGATAGGATTAATGCCATTTATGACAGAAGCGTAGCAAGTGGCGATGACTCCCATTTTTTAACGACGCTTTTACATCATTTTAAAATAGACTATCACCTTAGCCCGGAAGAGCTAAAGCGTATTCCAAAAGAGGGTCCCGCAGTTCTCGTTTCCAATCATCCTTTGGGAGGCATAGATGGAATTATTTTGATGCATTTTTTGCAACAGGTACGACCCGATGTAAAGCTTATGGCAAATTTTTTATTGGAGCGTGCAATACCCTTAAAAAATTGGATTATCCCTGTAAATCCGTTTGATGCAAAGCAGTCTGAAAAATCGAGTGTGGGCGGGTTTAGGCAAGTGCTGCGTCATTTGCAAAACGACGGACTTTTCGCGGTTTTCCCTGCTGGAGAAGTCGCTTCAAAACTCAAAAAACAAGTACCCATAGACTCCGAGTGGAATGAAGCTACCATGCGTCTTATTCAACGTGCGAATGTTCCTGTTGTACCCATTTATTTTCATGCTCGAAACAGTCCGTTATTTTATCGTCTTGCAAAAATGCATGGTTTGTTACGCACTGCCCGGCTTCCTGCCGAGTTACTGACGCAAAAATTCCGCACGATTGATGTTCGCGTGGGAAAAGCCATCCCTGTAAAAGATCAAAGCAACCATGAGTCTGTATCGGCGTACTCCGAATTTTTACGCAAAAAAGTGTATATGCTTTCCAATAGTTTTGAGCGAAAGCCTATTTTGAACCGCGTGCCACAACCCTTTAGAAGACGGAGTAAAAAGGTGTTGCCCATTGCCCCTGAAGTGCCCCTTTCCAATTTGGAAAATGAAATTCATCTTTTAAAAGAAGCCAAAAAGTCCCTGTTAGTATCCAAAGATTATGAGCTTTTTTTAACCCCATCTTTCCTAATTCCCAATATGCTTACCGAAATTGGGAGACAGCGCGAAATTGCCTTTAGAGCTGTGGGCGAAGGCACCAACAAACCCCTAGACCTTGATCATTTTGATGAAGATTATTTACACCTTTTTTTATGGGATCACAACGCAAAGCGTTTGGTGGGGGCATATCGTTTGGGATTAGGAAAAGAACTCATGAATACGCATGGATTGTCGGGGTTTTACCTTGCCGAACTCTTTAAATTCGAACCCGAAATTCAGCCTATGCTCAGCAATACCATTGAGTTGGGCAGGGCATTTGTAGCCAAGGAGTATCAGCAGCGCCCCATGCCCTTATTTTTACTTTGGAAAGGCATTATTCACGCAACACTACGCCACCCAGACCACGCCTTTCTTATGGGAAGTGTGAGCATTAGCAACCAGTTCTCAAAGTTTACCAAGTCATTGATGATTGAATTTATGCGGTCGCATTATTACGATCCTTTTTTGGCACAATACATTACCCCAAAAAAAGAGTTTAAGGTGAAGCTAAACGATGCTGACAAAGAATTCGTTTTTGACGAAACCTCGGCAGACCTCAACAAGTTTGATAAGCTCATTGATGAGGTTGAACCTGGAAATTTACGTTTGCCCGTACTAATTAAAAAATACATAAAACAAAATGCCCGTGTGGTCTCGTTTAATGTAGACCCACTTTTCAATAATGCCATTGACGGCTTAATGTATATAAAAGTCAAAGATATTCCGGCGAGTACTGTACAACCAGTGTTGGAGGAATTTCAAGCCTCGCTAGAGGCAAATGGAGATTAGTCGAGTAAATGCGATTTTACAAAGTCCTTGCAATAGCCTTTAATTTCGTCTCGAGTGGCGGCAAAGGCAGCGTGAATTTTGTTTTCGTCTTCAGAAACTAACTTCGAGGGGTCAGAAAAATTTTTGTGCCAGCGTTGCGCTTTTTCACTTGGAATATACGGGCAATTTTCGTTGGCGTGGTCACAAACGGTAATGATGTGGTCAAAGGAAATATCGGCATATTCATCTACGTGATTAGACGTGTGTTCGCTGATATCAATACCCGCTTCTTTCATAATGCTAACAGCACGTGGATTAAGTCCATGCGTTTCGATTCCAGCACTGTAAACACCAACTTTATGCCCGCCATAAAACTTCATAAACCCATGCGCCATTTGACTGCGACACGAATTTCCTGTACAAAGAATGAGAATATTTTTCATGGGTGCTAAATAAATACTTCGTAACGTTTTACGGGTTTACTTTGTGTTAAGATTCCTTAAAATTATGTGGTTTCAAAAACCTTTTTGATTTTGGACAGGATGACCTCACTTAGCTTTAAATGACTTTGTACGGTCCAACCCGCTACGTGAGGCGTTAGCACCACATTTGGATGTTGGGATACATACTTCCATTCATCAGATTCTTCCAAAACCACATCAAAAGCAGCGGTTTCTTTGTCCAGTACGTCCAAACATGCCCCTTTGACCTTTCCACTTTTCAAGCCTTCCACCAAATCGGGGGTAACCACTTGATTTCCACGGGCGGTATTGATTAGCCAAAAAGGGCTGTGCATTTTCGCAATAAAGTCCCGATTTACATAGTGATGAGTAGTATCGTTTAGGGGTAAATGCAGACTTACTACCTCCGCTTTTTCCATTAGGGTTTTTAAGGATACTTGTTGTGCAAATTCGTTGCTTTTGTCAGGCAAAATATCATGGCACAGAACGGTTACATCAAAACCCGAAAGATTTTTGGCAAACTGTTTTCCGGTGTGTCCGTAGCCAATAATCCCAATGGTTTTTCCACTGAGCGCTTCACCGCGATTGGCTTCACGTTGCCAGATGCCGTTGCGCACTTCGGTAGTTGCTTTTGGGATTTTATTGAATAGACTCAATAGCATGCCTAGCACGTGTTCGCCCACAGCGGGACTGTTTCCCTCGGGAGCTGCCAAAACAGCGATCCCTAATTTTTCAGCCGTTTTCACATCAATATTTTCCAAACCCGAGCCTACACGAGCGATGAATTTTAGGCTTGTTGCCTTGTGCAAAAAAGCACTGTCTATGGGAAATCGACTTCGAATAACAAGACCCTGGTAGCGTTCAATTTCACGCTCAATTTCTTCTTTGGATGACGAGGTGTTTACCTCGTTTTCAAACCCCATAGCTTCAAGCCCTTCTATTAATGCAGGGTGATTTTCATCTACGTGTAAAATCCGTATCATCTTAAAAACCTAAAAGGATTTTGGCGATATAGAAAAAGAGAAAAATGCCAAAAATATCGTTGCTTGTGGTGATAAATGGTCCTGTGGCAATAGCAGGATCGATGTTGTTTTTGTCCAAAATAATGGGTACAAAAGTACCTACCAGTGCCGAAACCACAATAACACAAAGCATAGAAAGCGCAATAATAAAACTGACAGCTGTTTCTATCTCCATGAAATATCCAAAAATTAGCAGAAGCGACCCTAGTGCTACGCCATTTATAAGACTTAACCCTACTTCTTTTAAGAGGCGATTAAAAAGGCTTCCTTTTACAATGTCGTTGGCCAATCCTTGTACAATAATCGCAGAGGATTGTACCCCAACATTACCTGCCATTGCGGCAATCAGTGGCGTAAAAAAGAATAGCGTTTTATAGGATGGATGGTTCATCACCTCTTCAAAACCTTCGAGGATAAATACGCTTCCCAAACCCCCAAAAAGCCCTAAAATAAGCCATGGTAAACGTGCTTTGGTTAGGTCAATAATGCTGTCATCGGCTTCCACATCCGTAGAAATACCTGCTGCCAATTGGTAATCTTTATCGGCTTCTTCTTTTATAAAATCTATGATGTCGTCAATGGTAATACGCCCCAAAAGCTGTTTTTCATCATTGACAACTGGTATGGCTTCGAGGTCATATTTTGCCATAAGCTTGGCAACTTCTTCGCCCTCGTCCTGTACGTTTACATAATCCACTTTTGGGATATACACCGATTTGATTTTTGCACGGTCTTTTGCGGTTAGCAAATCTTTTAACGACAATCTGCCTAGCAGTATATTGTTATCATCCACCACATATATGGAATGCACCCGCTTCACTTCTGAAGCTTGAACGCGCATTTCGCGCACACATTTGGTAACCGTCCAGTTCTCATTAACTTTTACCAATTCTTTTGCCATCAGACCCCCGGCAGAATCCTCGTCGTAAGAAAGCAATTCTTGAATATCTTGTGCATGCTCCTCGTCCTCAATTTGCGCAATAACTTCCGCCTGACGTTCTTGGGGAAGTTCCGCAATCAAGTCCACCGCATCATCGGTGTCTAATTCCTCTACCTCTTCAGCAATTTCCTTTACGGAAAGCAGTTCTAAAATGCGTTCTCTGATGTCTTCATCCAGTTCTGTAAGTACATCGGAAGTTTTTTCGGAGTCGAGGAGTTTTATCAGATAAACCCCCTCGTCAATGGAAAGCTCATCGATAATTTCGGCAAGGTCGGCGTAGTGATATTCGCTAGTGCGTTTTTTCAGCGCAGCAGTTTTACGCTGCTCAATGTCGCTTTTTATTTGCGCTAAAAGTTCGTCATTGAGTTGAAAGGGTGTCATCCGCTATTTTTTGTGTCAAGTGAATAAACGCTGAAACGTCCAGCCGTTCCGGACGCTCATCAAAGATACTATCTTCTTTTAAACTAGCCGACAGTCCAAACGATTTTAGGCTATTCCGCAAGGTTTTCCGACGTTGTTGAAAGGCGGTTTTGACTACCCTAAAAAACAAGGCATCGTCGCAGGGAAGGGTGAATTCTTTTTTTCGCGTGAGTCGAATCACCCCAGAAGCTACTTTTGGTGGCGGGTCAAATACAAATCGGGAGACATTAAAAAGGTATTCACAATCGTAAAAGGCTTGCGCGAACACCGATAAAATCCCGTAGGCTTTACTGCCCGGTTTTTCACAGATGCGCTCGGCAACTTCTTTTTGAAACATTCCCGCAAATTCCGGTACCCGCTCCCGTTGTTCAATGACTTTAAATAATATTTGACTTGAAATGTTATAGGGAAAGTTGCCAATGATAGCAACCTGATCTTGAAAATAATCACTAAGCCTGAGCTTTAAAAAATCTCCCTCAATAATGTTGTTTTCAAGTTTTATGAAATGCGTTTTTAGGTAATCAACCGATTCGGAGTCGATTTCGATAACATACGAGGTAAATGGTTTTTGCAAAAGGTATTGTGTGAGTACTCCCATACCGGGACCAATTTCCAGCACTTCGTTGTAGCCTTTTCCGGAAATCGTATCGGCGATATTTTGCGCGATGTTTTGGTCCGTCAAAAAGTGTTGTCCCAAATGTTTTTTTGGTCGAACACTCATGCGTATGATTTCAAAAATTCCAATCTACTGGCAAACGCCACCCAATGTTTGGGGAAGGTTCTGTACAATTTTTGCATTGCCAAGGGGTGTCCAATATCTTTTACCCACTTCAGGTGATCAGGTTCTGCGCAATAAAACTGCATGCTAAAAGTAGCCCCTTTTACAGGCTCAATACCGTCTTCAAACTCCACACGCAACAGATCAATTTGCTGTACGGACTGTGCCAGCTCGGGCAACAATTCTTTATCCACATAGGTAGCCCAATCTTTTTCAATAGTGGGTTCTACAATAAAGGTGATGTTGTAAATCTGCATACTAATTGATAAGCTCAAACCCAGTATACGGTACCAAGGCTTTTGGAATGCGGATGCCCTCTGGGGTTTGATGATTTTCCAATATTCCGGCAACAATTCGTGGTAGCGCTAACGAGCTGCCGTTTAGGGTGTGTGCCAATTGCTTTTTGCCATCAGTTGCTTTGTAACGCAGCTTTAGGCGGTTGGCTTGAAAGCTTTCAAAATTCGATACCGAACTTACTTCTAACCACCTGTTTTGTGCGGTAGAAAAGACCTCAAAATCAAAGGTAAGTGCGGAGGTAAATCCCAAATCGCCACCGCATAAGCGCAAGATACGGTAGGGTAATTCTAATGATTCAAGGAGTTTACCCACATGCGCTACCATATCGTCTAATGCGGCATAGGAATGCTCGGGTTCTTCGATGCGCACCAGTTCTACTTTGTCAAATTGATGTAACCGATTCAATCCGCGAACGTGTGCTCCATAGCTTCCTGCTTCGCGCCGAAAGCAAGGCGTGTATGCTGTAAGTTGAATAGGCAATTCGGAAGCTTGCAAAAGGCTATCGCGGTAGATGTTCGTAACAGGAACTTCGGCGGTGGGGATTAGGTACAAATCGTCTTCGGTAACGTGATACATTTGCCCTTCTTTGTCGGGCAATTGCCCAGTGCCAAGCCCCGAGGCTTCGTTTACCATGTGCGGGACTTGCACTTCGCCGTAGCCTGCGGCAGTATTAAAATCTAAAAAATAATTGATAAGCGCACGTTGCAATTTTGCCCCTTTACCGGTATACACAGGAAACCCTGCTCCGGTGATTTTGGCGCCCAATTCAAAATCGATGAGGTTGTATTTTTTTGCCAATTCCCAGTGCGGGAGTGCGTCCTTTTGGAGGGTAGGAATGGCACCGTGTTCCGAAACCACCTCGTTGTCTTCGTCCGAATTTCCTTTGGGAACACTTTCGTGTGGAATATTAGGCAATTGATACAAGAGGTCTTGCAACGCATTTGCTGTTTGCTGTAAGCTTTCTTGTAGCGTTTTGGCGGTAGCTTTTAATGTTGCTGAGGCTTCCTTTTTTTGATTGGCTTCAGCTCTTGCGCCTTGCTTAAATAGCTGTCCGATTTCTTTGGCAATACTATTGGCGCTTGCCAGCGTTTGGTCGAGTTCGGCTTGCGTGGCACGACGTGTCTCGTCTAATTCCAAAAGGCGTTGCAATTGCGGCTTTGCCGCTATATTGCGCTTTTCCAGTGCAGCAACAACTTGGTCAAAATGTTCTCGGACATATGCGGGAATAAGCATAACGGTATTTTTTACAAAGGTAAAGTTTTGTGTGCAGCCAAAATAGTGACCTTATCTTTTTCCAACTGCTTTTGTAAGGCATTTAAGGATTCGAATTTCACTTCATCTCTAATACGCTGAATAAGAGCTACTTGTATTGGTTGGTTATAAATATCCTCCGACCAGTCAAAAATATTAACCTCTATACTTTGGTGTTGCCCATTTACAGTAGGATTTATGCCAATGTTCATCATGCCCAAGTGTTGCACATTTCCAATGGTTATGCTTACGGCATAAACCCCATTTTTAGGAATAATTTTATCGGGGTGATGGATGGCGATATTAGCCGTTGGAAATCCTAGGGTTCGTCCGCGTTGCTGCCCTTGAATCACTGTTCCGGAAAGTGTGAAGGGATGTCCCAAATAGCTGTGGGCTAAAGTTACATCGCCTTGCATTAGGGCAGTTCTAATTTTGGTAGAACTCACGGAGATATTATCAATCTCTTCGGCACTTATTTGGGTTACTTCAAACCCATAGACCTCGCCAAAATGCAGCAGGTCTTCAACGTTTGCAGTACGGTTTTTTCCAAATCTGTGGTTATGCCCAATTATGATATGTGCCACGTTGAGCATATCCACCAAAATTTCTTTTACATAGGCTGCTGCGCTCAGTTGCGAAAAGGCTTTGGTAAAGGGGTGGACAACCATATGTTCTAACCCTAGACCTTCCAAGGTTTGGGCGCGCTCTTCAAGCGTTTGAATGAGTGGCATAGACACGTTGGGTTGTAATACTTTTCTGGGGTGTGGGTCAAAGGTCAGAAGTGTTGGTGCATAGCCACTTTTGCGTGCTTCCGCTACAACTTGTGAAATAATTTTTTGGTGTCCCAAATGCACGCCATCAAAGGTGCCTACGGTAACTACCGTTTTTGTTTTTGGTGAAAACGCGGCACTTTGCTTCAGGATACTCATGGTGCTAGGGTGTTTCCATTATGCAAATTCATGGCGGTTTGAACGCCGTCTGTAACAAAAGACAATGCGGCTTGTGCAGCTTTATCAATGGCAAAGGGGAGGTCTTT
>CAZSSZ010000002.1:0-39851 GCA_964609755.1 uncultured Flavobacteriaceae bacterium
CCGCACCCGCGAAGGACGCGTGCGGTGGACGGAATCCATATCCCAATAAAAAGTAAAAAACATGGCGCGTGTACTATCGGAAGTTGGGCGTGTAACAACAGGAAATCCCCCTGCCGTGATTGGGCTTTGTGAGGTGGAAAACCGGCGTGTGGTGGAAGACCTCCTCAACGACCCGGCACTAAACCCTTACAATTTTGGCATTGTGCATGTTGACTCCCCAGACGAACGTGGTATTGACGTGGCGCTTATCTATCAGAAAAAACACTTTTTGCCTATAACTTTTAAATCCCATGCGCTACGGCTTTACAAGAAAAAAAGAGGGGAACGCGACTATACCCGAGACCAGTTGTTGGTCTTTGGTTTGCTTGAAAAAGAACCCATATATATTTTGGTACACCACTGGCCCTCGCGCAGTGGTGGACAAAAACGCAGCGAACCCAACAGGCTAAAAGCCGCTGCCTTGAACAAACGTGTGGTGGATTCCATCTTGCACCGAAATCCCAACGCCAACATTATAAATATGGGCGACTTTAACGACGACCCCACAAACAAAAGCCTAGCCGAAGTGTTAAAAGCGACCCATAAAAAAAGACGTGTATTTAAAAACAAACTGCTCTATAATCCCATGGTGTCATTTTACAAACAAGGAGTAGGAACGGCATGCCACCGCGATACGTGGAGTGTTTTAGACCAAATCCATCTCTCTGGCGGGCTGCTAAAAGCTGATGCTGACGAATGGAAATTTTGGAAAGCTGGGATTTTCAACAAACCTTACCTTATAACGAAAGAAGGACGCTACAAAGGCTATCCCTTTCGGAGTTTTTCATCAGGGCGATTTTTGGGCGGCTACAGCGACCACTTTCCGGTCTATGCCTATTTAATACGTGAGGCGGACTAATCTTTTTGCTATCTTAGCGGTAAACTAGCCCTAAATTGTAGAAAGAATTTAACCGATTTCGCATTATTTTCAATTTTACAGGGTAGGGGTTTTGGAGCTACGCTATTCATAAATAGCGGATATATACAATGCGTGTGTTTAAATAATTGGGTACAATAAAATATAGAAACGTGAATTTTAAATGGAATATTCCACTGACTTTTTTAATTGGCTTAGCACTATTTCTTGAGGCTTGCAGTCAGATGAGTGAACAAATACAAAATAAGTCAGCTGGACTAAATGGAGGTTTTGAAGTGTCAAAAAACGGATTGCCTGTAAATTGGTTGCTGTATACTTCTAAAACTGTCCCGAATGCCGATTTTGAAATTATTCTTGACAAAAAAGATTTTAAAGAAGGCAAACAATCCTTAAAATTTGATGTCAAAAAATGTGAAGAATTTGGCGGTTGGAGGTCACCAGGCTTTACTAATGAATTCACTGAAAGTGGACCATATGAAGGGCCAGGAATTTATGAATTGAGTTTTTGGATAAAGAATCTGGGGGCAACATTTAATATTTCGGCTGGAGGTGTTGGACCAAAAGAAGGAGAAATAAAAACACTTTTAGTTAGTGATCAGCCAATTGAAGATTGGAAGCATTTTAAATATGAAATAACTGTTCAAAAAGATTGGCATTTGAGAATGCAGTTAAACATTCTGGGGCCTGGAACATTTTGGATTGATGAGGTGAAAATTAAAAAAATGTAACTCTTTATTGCCACAAGGCAAAGCCTTGCGCCAGCTAGGGGGTTACGACGATAAATGCGCTTGCAAATATGTTTTGTGCTTAGTCGGTGTACGTGATTTGTAAGCCGCTCGAAAGATAGTGTATTGTTTAGGTGTTTATCGTAAAACATATAAAAGATATAAACGCTGTCCTTGAGTTAGTCGAAAGGGTGCGTTTATATACAAGTTGTGTTTCATTAAAAAATCGAAAATATGAACGTTAGAAAAAACATTTTATTATTACCAATCTTTCTTCTTCTCTTTGGTTGCCCAAGTGATGGCGATATGATAACACCAGAAGAAAATGTAACTTATGAAGTTATACTATTTGAGTTTACACCTGATACTGGGAATAACACATCAAGATTACGTTATGAAATTAAATTCTCAAACCTGAATAATACTGCAATAAATGGATTTCATAGAATAACTATAAAAACAACAGCAAATGGTGTGTCAATAGAGAGTTCAAACATTGCGACCGATTCTTCACCTTGTTATTTGATTGAGGCAAATTCAGATTGTACTATTAATTTTGATGAAGAACAATCATTTGATATAGGAATGGTTAATTCGATTGAATTGGTTAATGTGGAATACAATTTTGTAAATTAAAAACTATTGCCAACACTGGCTATAAGTAATTGCTTGTTCTCGCCTACTTCTGAAAATCCTCGCGGATTTTCAGTTTGGGGGGTTCCGCCAAAGGCGAATAAGTGCTAACCAACCTGCCTAGCGACAGCCAAACGCAACTATGAATAGCCGAGACCGTTGGATTAAATTCAGTCTTTGGCTCACCAGAAAAAAATCTTTTTATTATCTCCTTCTTACTTGCAGAGCTTGCCGGATCGGCAGACAGGACAAGAGCACTAAGACTCCCTAAACAACGCTTTTAACTCCGTTGCATCGTCGGGTTTTAGTTTTCCGGCCAAAATCAAACTAAGCTGTCTTCGGCGCAAGGCGCCATCAAAGCGTTGTTGCTCCAATTCGGTTTCAGGCACAACAGCTGGCACGCCTACCGGCTTGCCCGTTTTGCTCACCGCCACAAACGTATAAATGGCTTCGTTTACTTTTTCGCGAGATGTCCCATCATGGGCTTCAATCCATACATCAATAAACACCTCCATAGACGTGCCAAAAGCACGAGATACTTTTGCCTCTAGTGTAAGTACGCTTCCTAGTGGCACGGGCTTTCTAAAATGCACATGATTCACAGAGGCGGTTACCACAATCTGCCCAGAATGTCTTTGTGCGGCAATACAGGCTGCACGATCCATACGTGCCAACAGCTCGCCACCAAAAAGGTTATTAATCGGATTGGTGTCAGAGGGAAGTACCAAGTCGGTCATTACCGTCTTGGATTCTTGAGGGTGCTTTGATTTCATGGAAATTATTTTTTCAGTACCCAGGCATCGGGATAGTTGTTGCGCTTGATACCTGTCATGGCGTTGTAGGCTTCGCGTTTAGTAGTAAAGGATGCAAACGAAACTTGATAGAAACCTTGCGAGGTTTGTCCCAGTTTTTGTGCACCCGTATAGCCTTTTTGCTGCAATGCTATTGCCAATCGGTTTGCATTGGCTTCACTTCTAAACGACCCTGCAATAACGTGATAGGAACGTTGTGGAATTGCTTTAGGCAATTCGATATTGAGCGTCGGCAATTCCCCCAAATCATACACGGAAACGGCTGCTTGTTCACGTGCCTGCTCTCGCAAAACTTGCTCTGTTTGCCACTGCACATCGACTTGCTGATTCATGTAGCTATTTGAACCCACGGCAAATAATGCCAACACGCTTGCTGCAACGGCAGCATAGCCAATAAACCGTTTGGATTTCTTCTCTTCAAGGGTGAAATAAACTGGAGGTTTGTCGGGTTCTGTTATGCCTCGTGAAATCGGTTGGGCTGGAACTTCAGGAAGGGCATAGCTAGCAGCCAAAAAGTTTAGGCCACTTTCGGGCGTAAACACCATATTGCCCTCGCTATTCAGCACAAAAATACCCAAGGTTGGTATGGAAAGTTTCCCTTTTTGAACGGTTTCTTTCCATGCAATGGTTTGTTGATGCATTTCCATTACTGCACGTTCATAGCTAGTGTCGTATGACGTTGCCAAATGAGCTCCCAAAATACCATCGTTGGATTGGAGTTGCTCGTTAAACGACAACACTTTAGCTGGCGGGTAATACAGTTGATTCACCGCATCAAAATGCGCTGCTTTTTGCTCCACCAAAAAAGCACCAAAACCCGGAACGGTTACGCAATCGTGGCGGTAAAGTAAGTAATGAATATGTGCAGAAAGCTCCATTTCACAAATGTACATTTTTTAGGGAAATCGAAAAACTTCTGTTTTTGTATTTTTACATCTCCTAAGTCTTATGAAAAACACTGAACTTATTGCCGCACTTGCGCTGCCAAAACTTTCCAAAATAGGATGTATTACCGCCCGAAAACTCATTCGGCACTTTGGCAGCGCAACAGATGTGTTTGAAAGGCTTCCGCGAACAAACGAGAAAAAATGGGAATCCCTCAAAAAGATTTTTGGGCAGCCTGAAACAAAAGCTATTTTGTCTGCAGCAGAAAAAGAAGTTGCACTTATGGAAAAACGAGGCGTTCAATGGATGATGCATTCCCAACCTGAATTTCCCGCATCACTAAACCAGTGCGCAGATGCTCCGCTTGTGCTGTTCTATTCAGGACAGCCCTTTCCCAAAACTACACGCATTATCAGTATAGTAGGCACACGACAACCCAGTCCTCACGGCAGGGAATTTGTAAAGCAACTGGTGAAAGAACTTGCCCATTATCAACCCATAATTGTATCCGGTTTTGCTTACGGCATTGACATAGAGGCGCAACTTGCCGCACTCGAGAACGGTTTGATTACCTATGGGTGTTTGGGGCATGGCATTTTGGGGTGTTATCCCAAACAACATTTTAAATACAGAAAACACATAGAAGAAACAGGCGGATTTCTTTCAGAGGTTTGGGCAAAAGAACCCTTTCAACGCGCCCATTTTTTGCAACGCAACCGCATTATTGCGGGTTTGGCACAAGCTACTATTTTGGTAGAATCCCGAGCAAAAGGCGGTGCGCTAACTACCGCACAATACGCCCTTGGCTACCAACGGGATGTATTTGCCGTTCCGGGCAAGCCCGCAGATGTTGCTGCTCAGGGTTGTTTAGATCTTATCAAAAACCGAAAAGCCGAATGTATTACAAGTGGCGAAGATGTAGCGCGTATGTTGGGCTGGCATCAACACAGAAAACCACCTCCACAAGCTTCGCTCTTTATCGAACTCAATGAAAAAGAAAAAAGGGTGCTCAAGCATATGGGCCACACTCCCAAACACATTGATTTGATTGCCCTAGATGCCACACTAAAAGTAAGCGAGGTAGCAAGTATTCTATTTCAATTGGAAATGAAAGGTGCAGTGATGGCACAAGCCGGTAAACAATTTAAAGCGCTTTGACTGAAAAGCCGATGTTTTTACGCACACGCTGCAATACCTCTAGCGCAACCTTACGAGCTTTGTCGGCTCCTTTTTGCAGTTGCTCCTCCAGCATATCGGGTTGTTGCATAAAGGCATCAAACTGTGTTCGCGCCTCAGCAAAACGCTCCAAAATGGCTTCAAACAGCGCCTGTTTGGCATGTCCATAACCAAAACCCCCCGCTTCATAATTAGCGCGCATGGTGGCAATTTGTGCATCATTTGCAATAAGCGAATAGAGTGAAAACACTGTACACGTATCCGGGTTTTTGGGGGATTCCAGTGGTGTGCTGTCTGTGGCAATAGACATGATTTGCTTACGCAATTTTTTCTCGGGCAAGAAAATATTGATCGTATTGTCTTTGGATTTACTCATTTTACTACCATCAGTTCCTAACACATACTGCGTTTCCGTTTGCAGTTTTGCTTCGGGCATAACAAAGGTTTCGCCATAAACGGCATGAAAACGATTCGCCACATCACGTGCCATCTCAAGGTGTTGTAATTGGTCTTTTCCTACGGGAACCCAATGGGCATCATAGAGCAAAATATCCGCTGCCATAAGCATGGGATAGGTAAAAAGTCCAGCGTTTACGTCTTCCAATCGGTCGGCTTTATCTTTGAACGAATGTGCCAACGACAAACGACTAAAAGGAAAACAACAGTTTAAGTACCATGCCAATTCGGTTACTTCAGGCACATCCGATTGACGGTAGAAACAGGTCGATTCGGGGTTTAGCCCACAGGCGAGCCATGCTGCAGCGGTTGCATGCGTATTGGCTTTAAGTTGTTCAGCGTCTTTGATTTGCGTAAGTGAATGCATGTCGGCAATAAACAAAAATGCTTCTTCATCGCTTTGCTGCGCCATGTCAATTGCGGGCAGAATTGCGCCCAATAGATTCCCTAAATGTGGAGTGCCCGTACTTTGAATACCCGTGAGGATGCGTGCCATAAGAATTGTATTCTGCACAAAAATAACGGATTTCACGCTTCAATCCCTATTTTTGGCGTTATGGTTTACCTTCGCAAGCTGTTTTTAGGGCTTTGGAACATTTGGTTTAATGTATTGGCAGGATTAGGGATCCTCCTTTTTTTCCCTTTTTTATTGCTCTGCCTTACGCGTGAAAAATGGTATCCAGGTATTTTTTATATCGGCCGCTATGTTTGGTCGCCGCTGATTTTGTTGGGGATGGGATTTCTTCCTGTAATCAAATACAAATCCTATATAGATTACAGCAAGCAATATATGTTTGTTGCCAACCACCTGAGTATGATTGATATCATGATGGTTTTTTTGACCATTCGCAAGCCTGCGGTTTTTGTAGGTAAAATGGAACTCGATCGCATTCCCCTCTTTGCCACAATTTATAAGCGCGGGGCTATTTTGGTCAATCGGGATAGTGCTGCCAGCCGAAAAAATGTATATAAACAAGCCAAGGGCAAATTGGCTTTGGGCTTTAATATGATGATTTACCCCGAGGGATTGGTTCCAGAGCCTAACGTATTTATGGCACCCTTTAAAAATGGAGCGTTTAGCATTGCCATTGAACATCAAATCCCTATTGTTCCCATTACCCTACCAGATTGCAAAAGGCGGTTTCCGTTCCAGTTTTCGTACAAATACTGGGTGGGAAAACCCGGAATAGTTCGTGCCAATGTCCATGCGCCTTTTAGCACCGAAGGGTTAACGCAAGACGACATGCCCACGCTTAAAGAAAAGGTATATCAGTTTATGGCCGAAAAACTAAAGGAAGAAGGGTATCAATAGCCCTTATTCAGCAACAGCGATAATCTCTTTAATTTTCGCTTCGATTTCCTCGGCAAGTTCCGGATTGTCATCCAAAAGCGTTTTTACCGCATCGCGCCCTTGCCCAAGTTTGGTGTCGCCATAGCTAAACCACGAACCGCTTTTTTTGATGATTTCAGCCTCTACGCCGATATCTAACAATTCGCCAATACGCGAAATTCCTTTCCCGTACATGATATCAAATTCTACCGTTTTAAACGGAGGAGCCACTTTATTTTTAACCACTTTCACGCGGGTTTTGTTTCCTAAAACAGCCCCATCGGTGTCTTTAATTTGTGTAGAACGGCGGATGTCCAAACGCACCGAAGCGTAAAATTTTAACGCGTTTCCACCTGTTGTGGTTTCTGGGTTTCCAAACATAACCCCAATTTTTTCACGCAACTGGTTGATAAAAATCACCGTACAATTTGTTTTGCTAATTGACGCGGTTAGTTTGCGCAGGGCTTGAGACATCAGGCGGGCGTGAAGTCCCATTTTAGAGTCGCCCATTTCGCCTTCAATTTCACTTTTTGGTGTGAGTGCTGCTACAGAGTCTACCACGACAATATCTACCGCACCCGATCGAATCAGGTTGTCTGCAATTTCTAGGGCTTGCTCGCCATGGTCGGGTTGTGAAATGATAAGGTCATCAATTTCTACGCCCAAACTTTTAGCATAATAGCGGTCAAACGCATGCTCTGCATCAATAAAAGCTGCAATACCGCCTGTTTTTTGACTTTCGGCAATGGCGTGAAGCGTAAGGGTTGTTTTTCCTGAAGATTCAGGCCCGTATATTTCAATGACACGTCCACGTGGATACCCACCTACGCCAAGCGCAACATCTAGCCCCAAAGACCCTGACGAGATTGCCTCTACTTGTTCGGTAACGCTGTCGCCCATTTTCATTACGGTCCCTTTGCCGTAAGCTTTATCGAGTTTGTCTAAGGTGAGTTGAAGTGCTTTTAGTTTTGCGTCTTTTTCGTTGCTCATGCTTCTTTTTTTTTGCTTCCTGCTAAAGTACAATTTTTCTATTGCGCTGCCTTTTTTTGTACGCATTTTTAATTTGATACCTTTGCCGAGTAATCTTAATTCTGTATAGCATGCAACTGTACAATACATTAAGCGCGCAAGAACGCGCTGCCCTTATAGATGCGGCAGGCGAAGAACGCCTGACCCTATCGTTTTATGCCTATGCACACATTGGCAACCCACAACTGTTGCGAGATCACCTGTTTATTTCATGGAATGCCCTAAACGTTTTAGGGAGAATCTATGTAGCTAAAGAAGGTGTAAACGCCCAGCTTTCGGTTCCCGCACCTAAATTTAAAGCCTTTAAAACCCACTTAGATAGCATTGATTTTTTAAACGGAATTCGACTCAATATTGCCATTGAGCAAGACAATAAGTCCTTTTTAAAACTCAAGGTAAAAGTGCGCAACAAAATTGTTGCTGATGGCTTGAATGACGACAGCTTTGATGTAACCGACAAAGGGGTTCATTTGAGTGCTGCCGAATTTAATGCCTTAACCAGCCAAGACGATACCGTTGTGGTGGATATGCGCAATCATTATGAAAGTGAAATTGGACATTTTGAGGGTGCCATTACCCCCGATGTGGATACGTTCCGCGATTCACTTCCTGTCATTGAAAAAAACCTTTCTGAGCATAAAGAAGACAAAAACCTAGTGATGTATTGCACGGGTGGTATTCGTTGCGAAAAAGCAAGTGCCTATTTTAAACACAAAGGGTTTAAAAAGGTATATCAGCTAGAGGGAGGTATTATTGAATATGCCCGACAAGTAAAAAACCAAGGGTTAGAGAACAAGTTTGTAGGTAAGAATTTTGTGTTTGATGAGCGCCGGAGCGAAGCCATTTCGGAAGACGTTATTGCAAAGTGCCACCAATGTGGAGCGTCTTGCGACACGCACGTAAACTGCGCTAACGAAGGCTGCCATTTGTTATTTATTCAATGCCCCTCATGTGCTGAAAAGTTCAGCCATTGTTGCTCGGACTCTTGTGCTGAAATTGTTGCACTGCCTTCTGAAGCGCAAAAAGCCCTAAGAAAAGGCAAGCACAACAGTAACAAAATCTTTAAAAAAGGGCGTGCCCATCATTTAAAGGCGGTAACTGAGTCGTGATAAGAAAAGAGCTTCTTTTTGCCTCAATGCTTTTGCTATTTGGTTGTAGCAAACAAGGAGAGGTGTTGTTTGAGAACATCCCCGAATCAGGTTGGGAACAACAAGATTGGGTAAGCTTTACGTACACGCATCGCCTGCCGCAAAAGGAAGTTGCGCTAAATTGGGTGTTACGCCACGATAATGATTATCCTTTTGCTAACATCCATTTGATTGCTTCATGGCAGCGTCCAAAGGGAGAAGTGAAGTCAGACACACTTACCTATTTGCTTGCTGAACCTAATGGGAGGTGGCTAGGAAAAGGATTTTATATAGTAGAACATCAGCTTCCTTTCGTGGAGCGTTATTTGTTTCATGAACCGGGAACCTATACCTTTAAGGTGCGTCCGGCAGTACGCGCGACCGACAAACTTGTGGCAGAAAAAACCCTGCCTGGCATACATCAAATAGGAATTGCAATAAACCCCTTATCAAATGACTAAAACAAAAACATACGGAAAATATATTCGGGTGCTCTGGCTTGGCTTTGCTGTCGCCGTAATGGGTATCGTAGCTATTTTTGGTGCAGCCGCTATTGGATTGTTTGGCTCGATGCCGGATTTCCGTCAGCTTGAAAATCCAAAAACCAATCTGGCAACTCAAATTTTTTCATCAGATGATACTGTTTTGGGGAAATTTTATTTCAATGATAATCGGACCCCTATTTCTTTTGATGAGATTCCAACGGAAATGATTGATGCGCTCATTGCAACAGAAGACGAGCGCTTTTACAATCACTCTGGCATTGACTTTCGTGGCACCGCTCGCGCCTTATTTTATTTGGGTAAAAAAGGGGGCGCAAGTACCCTTTCGCAACAACTTGCCCGCCAACTTTTTGTTGGGGTGCGCTCACGCAACACATTTCAGGCGATTGCTCAAAAAATCAAGGAGTGGGTTATTGCGATTAAACTTGAGCGTCGCTACACCAAAAACGAAATCATAACCATGTATCTTAACATTTATGATTTTAATTATAGTGCCGATGGGCTTCGTTCGGCGAGTTCTATTTATTTCTCCAAAAAACCTATTGAATTAGATTTGAGTGAGTCTGCCATGTTAGTAGGTATGCTAAAAAACTCATCCCTTTATAATCCGTTGCGTCGCCCCGAAATGGTTCGTGAAAGACGAAATATTGTCTATCAACAAATGCTGCGCAATGCATTGATTACGGAGAAAGAGCGTGATTCACTTGCCGCTTTACCCATAAAACTGAACTTTAACCCCCAATCGCACCGGGAGGGCATAGCCACTTATTTTAGGGCATATTTGCAGCAATTTATGCAGTCGTGGATTGCGAACAATCCAAAGGAAGATGGCACGTTTTATAACCTTTACCTTGACGGACTGCGCATTTACACAACCATCGACTCTAGACTGCAAACCTATGCCGAGGAGGCTGTGGCAGCACATATGCCCAATTTGCAGAAAGAGTTTTTTAGACAAAATGCACCGCGATTTAATCCAAAAGCACCGTTTTTAGACGTGACCTCATCTGAAGTTGAAAACATCATGAATCAAGCCAAACGAAGGTCTGAACGTTGGCGTAAAATGAAAGCAAGCGGAGTTGACGAAGAAACTATTTTGGCAAGTTTTGAAAAACCTACGCAAATGGAGGTGTTTAGTTGGAAGGGGGATGTTGATACGGTGATGACGCCAACAGACTCTATTCGGTATTACAAGCATTTTTTACGCGCCGGCATGATGTCAATGGAGCCGCAAACTGGACACGTAAAAGCTTGGGTGGGCGGAATCAACTACCGCCATTTTCAGTTTGATCACGTGATGCAAGGAAAGCGTCAGATTGGTTCGACCTTTAAGCCCTTTGTTTACGCCTCAGCTATTGACCAACTCAAGGTTTCACCTTGCGATTCGCTTCCTGATGGATATTATTGCGTTGAACCCGCCAAATTTGGCGCACATGATGCTTGGTGTCCTAAAAATTCTGGAGATAGGTACATTGGAAAACGAACACTTAAAAATGCACTTGCGAACTCGGTAAATACCATAAGTGCACGACTAATAGACAAAGTGGGCACACGACCTGTTGTGAATCTTGTGAGGAACTTGGGCGTGAGTTCCCCCATCCCAAATGTGCCTGCAATTGCTTTAGGTTCTGCTGATTTGAGTGTATATGAAATGGTGGGTGCCTACGCAACTTTTGCGAACAAAGGCATTTATGTAAAACCCGTCGTGGTTACTAGGATTGAAGATAAAAACGGAACTGTAATTTATCAAACAGCACCCGAGACAAGAGATGTGCTAAGTGAAGAATCTGCCTATGTAACCCTTAAATTGTTAGAAGGAGTTACCGAAGCGGGTTCAGGGGTACGGTTGCGACATCAAGGTGCCGATAAAACCAACCCTATTTTTAGAGATATCGTTACAGGATATCCGTATGAATTTGATAACCCTATAGCTGGAAAAACTGGAACCACACAAAACCAAAGTGATGGATGGTTTATTGGTATGGTTCCCAATTTGGCAACCGGCGTTTGGGTGGGGGGCGAAGACCGTTCAACACATTTTGAAACCATTGCTTATGGACAAGGAGCTACTATGGCACTTCCCATTTGGGCGAATTATATGAAATCTTGCTACGCAGATTCTACGCTAGTTGTTTCTAAAGATGCATTTGTTGCTCCGGAGTACGTTTCCATCCCTCTAGATTGCGATTCGCTTTCTATAACGCGGCAACAAAAATCCTTTTTTAAGGATGAAGATTTAAGTGACTTAGGCTTTTAGTGGGGAATGCCGTGTGTTGCTAAATAGCTGTTGTAATAGCGGTTGTCGCCGGTAACTTCTTTTCCTAACCAATCGGGAAGTTCTATTTCTTGATTTGCATTTTTGAGTTCAATTTCGGCAATTACTAGTCCCTCCAAATCTTTTTCAAAAACATCTACTTCAAAAAGGTGTTGCTTGTATGGGACGAGATAACGTGTTTTTTGAATTGAACCAGGAAGACACAAGGGCAAAAGCGCCTCTGCATCTTTGATAGAAATCTCTGTTTCCCACTCCACACGCGTGGTGCCGTCGGCTGAAGAGGCTCCTTTTACAGTCAAAAAAGCCTGTTTGTTACAACTACGCAAACGCACCGTTCGGGCAGGGTCATTTGATAAATACCCCTGAATAATTGAAAAAGATGCGGTAGCTACCCTTAAGCAGTTTGTTATATCATCAACTAAAAACTTACGTTCAATTTCAATCATTTTAAGTAGTCTGTTTGGTGGGCATCAAAGAATTCCACGTATCAAAGTTGGCTTATAGGTGTCGCTTAAAATATCTATGCCTAGGGTGAATTGATGAAATCCAGCGTTATTTATTTTAACATTTCCAATGCCAAAGGTATACGTATATGAAAACATCCACTTGTTGTGGTTGATACCTATAATCCCCGAAAGTTGCGAAAAAGGTTCACTGTACGGTTCGGTAACATTATTCGTAAGGGTGTTGGTCAGCCCTTTTCGGTATGAGGTTCCCACCCAAAGCTGGGTTTCCCGAAGGCTGTGATGCGACTTTAAACTCACATCAACATTGGGTTTATCCACATATTGAACATAATCCACCATAACAGAGGGCTCAAGTGCCCAGTCGGGTTGAATTTCAAAGAAATTTCCAATAGACGCCAACAAGCGCATAGGGTTGTTGAGCAACACTTGGTCGTTTATGTTTTTACCTACAAACACTAGGTTTTGTATGGTAGCATGTGCATACAGAGATACATAATTGTATGTAAATCCAACATCAACAAACATCCCGGAAGAGTTTACGTTCGTGCCTTTTAGTAGCGGGTCGTTAGTTGGGTCAAATTTGGATTGATCATGACGGTGAAAAGAACCCCCTGCGGATAGCCCAAAAGAAAGTTGATTTACGTCTGCTCTGCTGCGATAAAAGTTGATGTGGTGTGCATAGGTTGCTTGAAAACCCAATTGGGATTGAAAGCCATTTTTATCGTGAAAAAACACTCCTCCAACTCCAGACCTATCGCCAACACGGGCATGAGCGTTTAGGCTTTGCATAGACGGCGCATTGGCAACATCTAACCATTGGGTTCTGAAGGAAGATCGTAATTTTATTCCTTCATAATGCGCACCAGCCATAGCGGGATGAAGGATAAAATAATTATCTGTGAGATAATCCGTGTAGATAGGCATACGGTATTGGGCGTTTAAATTTGATAAAAACAATGCAAAAACACCTAAAACTACGGTTGATGGTAAGGGTCTAAAGCACATGCCAGGATTTCATATATTCGTATACTTACGCAAACCTATGAAAATACGCTTGAATGCTGTTAAATTAACTGCTGTTTTTGCATTAATCCTTTGTGCTAGCCCTGCTTTTGGGCAGTTAAGTAAGGTGCATTATATACCGCCTATTTCTATATCTGAAGAGTCTGGAAATAACAGTCCTTTTGAGCAGTGGATTTACATCTCTACTCCTAACAACTCAAATGTTCAGTACGTAATCAAGCCCCTTGGAGGAGGTGCTGACATTGTCGGTTTAGTGTCTAATAGTAATCCTGCAAAGCATTCCACGAGAACTTCTAGTAATGACCATGATACACAATTGGTTGTGCCAAATTCAAGTACTGGATCTGTCCTAACAAATAGAGGATACGTGATAGAAGCAGACCAACCCATTTATATTTCTGTTCGTTTGGCGAGTGATGCACAAGCTGGAGCCTTGGTAAGTAAAGGAAATGATGCGCTAGGGCAAAACTTTTTGCTAGGTTCTTTTGCAAATAATATTTCTGGTACTACCCCAAACGCTAGTAATGGACTTGCAAACTTTTTCTCAATGTTAGCAACCGAAGACAATACAACTATTCAAGTTCAGTTTCCCAATACAGTGGTTCTTGAAAACTACTCTGGAACCTATCCGTTAACCATCACTCTAAACAAAAATGAATCGTATGTTGGCTTTTTGGATGTGTCTGAAGCCCAGGGAAATAGAGATGGATTATTAGGTGCTAAAATTACTTCGGATAAGCCTATTGCTGTAAACACGGGAAGTGCTGCAGGGACTAACGGACCTGGTAATCCTAGAGATTTTGGCATTGACCAAATTGTAGATACTCGATTTGCGGGTAACGAATATATATTTATTCGAGGGGTGGGTGATGATAGTTGGGAAAATGTAATGATTGTACCCACCGAGATCAATACGTCTATTAGAATTAACGGAGGGGCTGCTATTCCAATAACAGGAGCGTACTACGAAATTGATGGTAGTCTATATGATGGAAATGGAAATATGTTTGTTGAAAGTGATAAACCAGTTGTAGCCTATCAAGGCATTGGTGGAGCGGCTTCCCAAGCCAACCAGGGAATGTTCTTTGTGCCGCCCTTAAGTTGTAGTAGTCGCGGGAATGTTGACAACATTCCGCTTATTAATGAAATTGGAAGTTCCGATCTTAATGGCTCATCATGGTTTGGGGCTATTGGTATTGTAGCAAAAACTGGGGTTGAGGTTCTTGTTAATGGGTTGGCTTTAACTTCAGGAACCATAGTTAGTGCAAATAATGCTTACACCACATATCTAATTAACAACTTGCAGGACGGAACATATAGCATTAAGAGTAATGATGAGTTGTATGTTTCATATTACAACTATAGTGGGCCTGCTACATCAGGGAGTTTTTATTCCGGTTTTGTTTCCAATCCCATTTTACAAAATAATATGGCAGTAACCGCCTTAGGAACTTGTGTTAAGGGAGATGGAACTTCAAACACAACATTTACTACTTCATCTGGTTATGACTCTTATGAATGGCAGAAATACAACGATGCTGTTGGAAATTTTGAACCTGCCTCGGGAACAAATAATCAAAGTGTTTATGAACCCACATTACCTGGTCAATACAGACTTTTGGGTAAATTATCTTGTTTTCCTACAAAAGATTACATTTCAGATGTGATTACTGTTAGTGTGTGTCCAGATGATTTTGACAATGACGGCATTCCAGACACCATTGACCTTGATAGAGACAATGATGGTGTTCTGAATATATTTGAGTCTTTAGGAAATGGAACAATCGATTTTAGCAACCCTTCATCTCCCATTATAACCCTTCCAAACAATCCGACAAATACAATCGGAAGTGCGGCTTCAATTGCTCCAGCAAGTGCTACTGTTTCTGGAGATCCCAACGGAAAGATTGCCTCAACAATTCCATTCTCGGGACTAAACGAGAAAACAACATACAGCCTAAATCCTATTTTGCCAACAAGCCAACCTTTAAATATTCGACTAAGCGAAGTTACAGGGAGTACTGCTAATGAATTTGAAACCATTACCCTTTCAATATTTCCTACTACAGAAAACATATCCCTTCTAGACCCTGGGCAAAAACTACTTGTAGATAATGGTACTGGGTTTAAAAGAGTTCCTCAAGAAGGTGTTTCGGGAAATCAGATAAAATTTAAGTACAACCCTAGCCCTTTAGACGCGAGCAAAACCTTTGAAGTTTTAGGTGTAAACATCTCAGGGATTGACATTATCCATGAACTCAACGCGCTGGCAACTTCCAATGTACAATTCAATATTCAAATGGAAATTGTTGACTATGAACTTGATACAGATGGTGACTCCCTGATTGACACTTTTGATAACAACAGTGACGACGATGGATGTTCGGATATGATTGAGGCGGGACACGAAGAACTTGTTGGGTTAAGTCCAGCATTGTATGACCCAAATAATCCTGATGCCAAGATTGACCAACGCGGCCGATTTGTATTAACCGGATACGATTATAATCAACCTCCAATAGACGGCGACAGCAACGGTATTTACGATTTTCAAGAAGTAGGAACCCCAGCTACACTTTCTGAAGATTTTGCCACCGCAAGCGCAATACTTTGTGAGGGCGAAACCCTAACACTATCACTCAAAACCCCCAATAGCGACACCGTGATTTGGGAGGTAGACACCGACCTAGATGATGTTTTTGAAGCTGCGGATGCCCTAGGCACCACTATAAATACTGTTGACAGCTATGGTTTTCAAATAGACAATGTTCCGGTGAGTTTAGACCAAGCGGTGTTCCGTGCTCGTCTCAGTAAAAGTACCTATTCGTGTACTACAGATACACAGCTGTTTACGTTAACGGTTAACGCTAATACCACAAAACCAACCCTTGAACCCCTTATTGTGGTGTGTAAAGACGCTACTGTTGCCAACTTGGCTGTACCAGATGTAGTTTGGTATGAGGCTATAACTGGAGGAAATCCACTACCAGAGACGACGCTTTTAAAACATAATACAACGTATTATGCGGCAAGCGTGGTAAATGGGTGTGTTGGTTCATTACGAAGCGAAACAAAGGTTGTGGTTAATGACCCTGTGATTAGTACTGCCTCTGGCAAGACAACTTTTTGCGCCGATGAAGCGGTTACACTTACCCTTGATACAGACAAAATTTTACCTTCTCCAGATGACTTTGCGCGCATCAATAATCTAATTTACATCGAAAATGCACAGGGTCCTGTGCAATACGACAACGGGTTTTACTACACACAAAAAGGTATAAAAACAGGTGTGCAACCCATAACGTGGCCTAATGCCAAATTGCTTGGGGAGTCAATTGTTGGCGCAACCATGTATATCATCAACAGTACTGCTGAAGAAGATGCCGTACATCAGGGGCTACAACACATGGGGCTTACCGGAGACGATGGCATTGCCTTTTGGCTTGGGTTATTTCAAGACAAAACCGCTTCAGACTATAGTGAGCCCGCCGGTGGGTGGTACTGGGTTGATGGAACACCATTAACATATCAGAACTGGTATTCAGGGGAGCCTAATAATTACTCCTTTGCAGGAAATAATTTCACTGGGGAAGACTATGCCCAAATAGAATTTGGCGGCAATTTCGATAAATGGAATGACATGAGTCTTACCGAAGCTGCCGGTCAATCTTATCCGCTTTTTGAATACAAATCTCAAACTTCGATTCAGTGGTTTGTTGATGACGGAACTGCAATTACTCCTATTTCAGGAGCTGCTAATAGCAGCCAACTTATCGTAAATCCAACACAGACCACCACTTATTATGTTCGCGTAATAACCAATGGAGTTACATGTGATTCAGATCCATTTACCATAACCATCAACCCGTTACCTCAAGCAAATGAAGTGCCTGGTAAGCAAATAGAAATTTGTGCAAACGACAACAATGGGGCTATAGCTTCAGCAGACTTGAGGGGCGCTTTCGATTTAGCGTCTACCTATACTTCGATTATTGGGACACAAGATGCAAACACCCATGCTGTTACTTTTTACACCTCTCAAGGAGGAGCAGAAAATGAAGTTAGTGCTGCAAAAATTACAACGCCTAATAGCTTTTCAAGCACCTCAAATCCGCAAGACATTTATTATCGCGTAACCAACACCAATACTGGCTGTGTAAGTGACATAAAAATCCTTACCCTTTTGGCAAACCCACTTCCACCAACCCTTACTATCCCCGATGTAGTCGAGTGTGACAATTTGGATAGTGGCAGCGATGAAGATGGGATTTTGCGCTTCGACCTTAACGCACAGACATCAAGGATTGAGACACTTTTGGGAAGCACTACGCAATACACCATTAGTTATCACGAGAACCCTACTGACGCTGAAGCAAATACAAATGCGATTACTGAGTACACAACAACTGCCTCAGACAACAAAACAAAAACCATCATTGTTCGTCTTGAAGACAACATCACGGGATGCTACAAAACAGACAATACCTTAAATTTGGTAGTGGCTGAACTTCCTATAATCAAAGATAGTACGGTGGTGCGCGAACAATGTGACACGGATTCCGATGGATTTGTGCAAGACAATTTAATGCTATATAACAGTGCGTTTTCGGATAATTATCAAAACGAGATCTTTACGTTTTTCACGGATTCTTCATATTTAAATCAAATTACTGACCCAACAACGTTTATGAACACCTCATCCATGAACCAAAGGGTATATGTTAAAATTACTAACGCAAATGGTTGCGAACGTACCTATAATCCTGCTACTGGTGAACTACTTAGCATTTATATCCGTGTGGGAGTAAGTACTATCAATTCTTCATTTTTGGAAACCTATTACACTTGTTTGGAACGCACTAATACAGTAAATAATGGCATCAGTACGTTTGACAAAAGTGTTTTTGCTAATTTAGAAGCCAAGCTTATTGCCGAACACCCTGCTTTTGGTAACAATAATGTGAGGATTCAATTTTATGAAAGCGAAAACGATGCTGCCTCTAAATTAAACCCTATTGATACTACGCAAGATTATATAAATACCACGCCCGATACGCAAGAAATTTGGGCGGCTGTAGATGCGGTTGGATTTACCGATATTACCTGTTTAGGGCTTAAACAGGTTGCCAATTTTATTGTAGAACCGCTTGCCATTTTACATCCCGTGACTATACCGCGTCAATGTGATGGCGACAGCCCTTTGGACTTGGATAGTCAAGATGGAAAATTTCCGTTTGACACCAGTACAGTGCTAGATCAGTTATTGTTGACACAGAATCCTGCTGATTACGAAATCGTTTTTTATGATGAAAATGATAACGTTATCAGTACAGGTAATTTCCCTGCGGTCTATGAAAGTCCCTCGCAAAAGATTAGAGTTGAAGTCGCGAATAATCCGTCCAATGTTAGCCCGCCGTGCTACCAAGAAACATTTATATCATTTGTTGTTGATGATAGCCCCGGAGTAGGCGCATACGCTATGCCTGCGAAATGCGACTACGATGATGGTATCCTAGACGGCATGGCAGTCTTTGATACCAGCAATCTCAATGCAGAACTTCTTGCCGGACAAACCAATATGGAAATAAAGTACCTTCAGCGTGATGGTTCAGGGAACGAAACGGATTTAGGAATTAATTTGCCAAATCCGTTTACCACAACAACAACGACCGTAATCGTACAAGTTTACAACCCTACAAACATGACCTGTATTGTTGAAGAATACATACCTTTTCAGGTAAATGAAAATCCTATATTTGAATTGCCCGAAACACAAGTGTTCTGTGAAAATCTTGGATTTGATACCATTTATATTACCAACCCTAGTGCAACTTACAGCTATGCATGGGAACAAAACGGCACGCCAATAACAAATCAATCTACACAAAATCTAGTCATTACGGAAGGCGGAACATATACCGTTACCGCTACAAATCCTGTTACAGGTTGCGCCACTACTAAGGTGATAAATGTATATGCCTCGGAAATTGCTTCGTTTATGCCAGAAGACATAACCGTTTTTGACCTTACGGGAGATGGAAGTAATCGCATTGAAATAAAAACCAGTACGTTGGGTATTGGCGATTATGAGTTTGCACTAAACGACAATCCTTATCAAGACAGTCCCCTTTTTGAAGGGATTCCTCCAGGAATTCACACCCTTTCGGTGCGCGACAAGAATGGCTGTGGCGTGGTACGTCATGAGGTGTCTGTTATTGGATATGCCTACAATTTTACACCTAACAACGATGGCAAAAATGATACTTGGCAAATTTTAGGAGTAAATGATGCTTTCCAAGCACAATCGCTAATTTATATTTTTGACCGTCACGGACGACTGATGGCGCAAATTCCTGCTGATGGTAACGGGTGGGATGGCACCTATAACGGTAGCCCAATGCCCGCAGATGACTACTGGTTCCAGGTAAAACTAGAAGATGGTAGAAGCTTTACAGGACATTTTAGTTTGGTGAGGTGATTTACTTACACGCCCCTTCTTTATACGAAGTAACGCCGCCGTAATTTTTTGCACCGCAAGGGTTTGAATACGTATAGCCGTCACAACCACAAACGGGGTTATACTCTTTAGTGCACGCCGTATTGCTCGATACCTTTGTTATATCAATGCAGGTTGAAGAGACGTTACCCTTTATAAATGTATAGCTTATCTCATCATCCGCAATTTCAGGAACATCAATGTAGTGAAGCATGAGTTTGTTGTCTTTGAGCTCGTAGGTATAGCTTCTTCCATTTGATAGTGTAAGCGTTTGCGCATTAACTCTGTATTTTTTGGGTTGATTAAGTTCTGAAATACCTACCGACTCTCCTACTATTCCTTTGCTCAACATAAGACTTTCGCTGGGAAAAAACCACAATTGATTGTTTTGAAAAGTATCGTTGTCAAAATTGCAAAAGCAGCTTACATCTTCCAAAACCCAATGTCCTTCTAAGGTTTCTATAACCTCAACATCTGCTTTTTGGCAAGCAAAAAGCAACAGAAAAAAACCAAAACCAAATCCCTTCATGGGGTAAAACTACTAAAATTCTGCGCTATTTGTTGTGTTTTGGAATTTTAGACGATTTCATTAACCTATGTTTTCAACAGACAGCTTTGCGTAATCCTCCCAATGCGCAATTTTATTTTGGTACATGGCATCTAGAGAAAGTTGCACGCACTTGGACGTTAATGCCCCTGAGTTTATGTCTGCATACACCTTTTTTCCGTAGAAAACAGCATCATAAAACTGCTGCAATGCCTGAGCTGTACTATTTTGACTGCTCGCATTTATGGAGACCCCTTGCCCCTTTTGCCACGCTGCAGCAGTAGCACCGCTAACCCCATCTACAACTCCTCGTTTGTTATTGTTTTTTTCAAGGTATATTTCACCGCCATTCATTCCTAATACTGCGGTAGCCTTACTTCCCATAATACGAATCTGATATCCACCATATGCATTCGTGGTTGTGCACATAAATGTTGCATCTATACCAGAGGGGTATTGAAAATTAAGACGGATGTTGTCAAAGGTTTCTCTGCCGTCTTTCCAGTGGTCAATGCCTCCCGTTCCACTAATCTGTTGAGGCGCCTCATCTAGCACCCTGTTAATGAAATCTATTTGGTGCGAACAAAGTTCTGCAGCCAAACCTCCAGACTGCTCATGATACATGCGCCAATTTATGATGCGCTCCCATTTTGGATCAGGAACGGGTTTACGCCAATTGTTGTTTCTGTTCCACTGACAAACAAAGCCCGTAATATCTCCTAAATAGCCTTCGTCAATAAATTGATGTACTTTCTGATAAAGCTCAGAGCTATTGTATTGGTGTCCGGTTTGAAAAGCCAACCCTTTAGAAGCAGAATAGGCGTCTAAAACCTGTTGTGTTTCTGCTATCCCTTTCACCAAAGTTTTCTCACAATAAATGTGTTTTTGTGCAGCAATAGTATCCAAACACATCTGCCCATGATTTCCGAAAGGAGTTGCAATTAACACCGCATCAAGACCCTTGTGATCTAACAAATCGTGATAGTGCGCATACCCTTTTGCGCCAGATGCATTCACAGCATCTTTAAGTCTAAACGGCAAAATATCGCATACGGCAACAACTTGAATATGAGGGATTTCGTTAAGTATAGAAATAACTCCCATCCCACGACTCCCTGTGCCGATTATCCCTAGCCGTAACACTTCTGTAGGCTTATGAGCGTAGAGTGTTGATCCAGGAATAAGTGTCCCAAAAGAAGCTAGTGCTGTTAACTTTAAATAATCCCTTCTGTTTAGCTTATTTCCCATCCCGGTTCGTATGTCCTACCCCAAAACTTTTGGGCTTGCGCGTTAGTAGGTTTTCCCGACGCGTCTAGTGTTAGTGGAATCCCGGCACGATATGAAATGTTTGCAAGTAACGCCAAGTGATTACTTTTTGCCGCATTGTCGATAGGTGAACGCAAAATCTCCTTGCCTCTAATCGCCTCAATAAGGTTAGCTGCGTGAAGTGTCGAAGTATCCCCGCCGCCGCCTAACGTTAAGCCGCCCTCGTCACTTTTCTTACCGCTGTCTTCAATAAGCTTACCTGCTCTGTCATACACTTTAAAATATCCTCTGTTAACAAAAACAGTTCCCTCAGAACCATAAATTACCGTTCCCCTGCCTTCGCCATAGGTGCTAAACCCATTTCGACTCTTTCCATCCCAAGTTATCGTTTTGTTATCAGCAAACTTAAAAAGTGCATTCATGGTATCATACATCTCCCAACCATCATCAAGAAAATGTTGTTTAGCGGCATCAACAATAACCTCCTCGGGATAATCTACCCCTAATGCCCACCGGGCAACATCCAATTCGTGAACCGCGTTATTTCCAGTCTCGGCAGTACCCCAATTCCAGCCGTACCAGTGCCAGTTATAGTTCCAAATGTCATGAAAATAGTCTTGTCGTGGAGCAGGCCCTTGAAAAAGGTCCCAGTTTAGGTCTGCAGGAGCAGCTTGTTTTACTTGAGCAGGAACTCGCCCCCTTTTGTTGTTATAAAAAGCAACCGCCTTGTAGGGTGTTCCAATAAGCCCTTCTCTAATACGCTTTATAATTTGAATAGTGTGTGCAGAACTTCGTTGTTGATTTCCCATTTGAACTAACTTACCCGTTTCTTTTTGGCGCTGCACCATAACTTCAGCCTCTCTTGGATTGTGTGCGCAAGGTTTTTCAACATACACGTGTTTTCCTGCGTCAAGTGCCATAATGGTTGCTGGAGCATGCCAGTGGTCTGGAGCAGCCACAAAAACGACATCCAAGTGTCTGTCTTCTAGAACCTTACGAATATCTTCTTCCGCCTTTGGCGTATAGCTGATGTGATCTTTTAGCACTCGACGTGCTTTGGCAACTTGTGATTGCTTCACGTCACACAAATAGCGGAGTTTGGTGTTGTATTTGTCCGCCAATATGGGATAGAATGCTCCTACGCGTCTACCCAAGCCCATATAGCATAGGTTTACACGGTCGTTTGCTCCCAAAATATTGGCATAGCTAGAAGCGCTCATGGCAAATCCCAATCCTGCAGTTGCCGCAGCACTTTTATTAATAAATTGTCTTCGTGATAACATCTTTTAGTTAGTTTGTTTAAATTTTAGTGTTCACTTCTTTCGCCTTATAAATATATTTTAACCTCTTTTATATCGTAAAAACCGATAATCTTTTTGGGCGATTTTCAGCGTGATCCCAAATATAAATATTTTGACACAACTTTTGAGAGGCTTGAGGACAAACCAATAACAGCTAATCCCACCAAGGTTCGACCTCCACATTATCAGAGTGTAGTCTAATGGCATCGCCAATTTTTGGGATTTCTATGCGACTGTTCCTTTTTTTGGCTTCTGCAAAAACTTCAATTGCAGGCTCATTCCACGGATGCATGGCGAGTTTGAATGCTCCCCAATGAATGGGGATTATTTTTCTCGCTCCTAAGTCTATACCGGCTTGTACCGTTTGCTTTGGAAACATATGCACATCGGGCCACATGGGGTTGTATTGCCCGCATTCTAGCAACGCAAGGTCAAAAGGGCCATACTTATCCCCTATATCTTTAAAATGTTTGTCATAGCCGCTATCACCGCTAAAATAAAGTGACAATGCATCCGATTGTATCACCCAGGAAGACCATAATGTTTGATGACCGTTAGAAAATTTTCTCCCTGAAAAGTGCTGAGCGGGTGTGCATACAAACGTTATGTCACCAAATGTATTCGATGCCCACCAATTGAGTTCTGTGATGTTGTTTTCATCCACACCCCAACGTTTAAGGTGGTTTCCGATTCCCAGCGGAACAATAAAACGCTTTACCTTGTTTTTTATCTTTATAACCGTTTCATAATCCAAGTGATCGTAATGGTCGTGTGAGTAGATTACAAAGTCTATTTCAGGTAAGTCCTCAGGAGGAATAGGTAGTGTTTTCGTAAACCGTTTGCCGCCCAAAAAAGGCAAGGGAGCAGGAACATTTCCCATCATGGGATCTATTAAAATATTCAATTTATTGTGTTGCAACAAAAACGCCGAATGCCCAAACCAAAACAAGCGTGTCCCCTCAAAATTTGCCAAGCTTGAGGTGTCTATTTTATTAATCTTTATGGGAGTAGGGGGCGTGCCATTGACCACTTTGGTGGTAAAAAAAGTATACCCCAGCGTCATAAACTTACTAAAACTGAGTTTTTTAGGAACATCTCTCCGGTTGCTAAATTTTCCACCATTGAAATTAGACAACTTCTCAAATGTTAGTATTTGAGCATTTGACAAATCGCCTCCAAAAGATGGAACCGTGTGTACAACTGCAGTGTAAAGTATAGCAACTACGGTTACTAAGAACAAAACCCCTAACATGATCTTTTTTAACACTTTCATTGAGGGGCAAAAATAGAAAACCTTAACGGGTTATGCTTCAGCTAGATTTAGTAGCCATTTTATCATGATATGATTTTATAGAATAGAAGTGGGGTTGAGGATGTTTTTGTACTTTTAGAATCAACAATTCCGTCAGAAAAGGAAAATCCCCTCAAAATGAAGAAACTTCAACCAACGCTCCAAGACCCTATTTTAAAGAGTACAATTAAGAAAAGTTTACTTCTACTAAGTGTTTTTCTTTTTTGTGTGTCTTGTGCACACAAGCCATCAAAAACATTGCTTTTTGTAGGTAGTTTTACAGATAAAAAACCTGGAAAGAGTATTTATGTTTATGAGTTTGATGATAAAACTGGAAAAGCCGAATTAAAATCAACGGTGGATAATGTGATTAATGCTTCTTATTTAGAATTATCAACTAATGGAACGTATCTCTATTCCGTTGTAGATGCCCAAATGAACTATACTGGTAGCGTAGCTGCTTATAAAGTAGATGTTGAAAAGGCTAAACTCAATTTGTTGAATATGCAACATTGCGGAGGTTTAAATCCCGCGCATTTAGAAATAAACAAAACAGGGGAGCTATTAGTTAATTCTAATTATTCTGATGGAAGTTTAAGTCTATTTAAAATAAAAGAAGATGGTTCTTTAGCAAAACCTAGTCAAGTTTTACATTTTAAAGGCAGCAGTATTATTAAAAGTAGACAAAGAGCCTCTCATATACATTCAGCAAATTTTTCGCCAGATGGGAAGTTTATTTTCGCTCACGATTTAGGAGCTGATAAAATAAGAAGGTTTTCTGTTTTAGAAAACGGAGCGTCCGTATTGCTGAAAAACCCAAAAGAAATTAATACAAAATTAGGTAGTGGACCAAGGCATTTTACGTTTCACCCTAATGGAACGTTTGGCTATTTGGCTAACGAATTAAGTGGTAAGGTTAATGTGTATCGCTATCACAATGGTACTTTGATGTTTATAGAAGATTACCTGTCTTATTCTCAAGAACAAGATATTTATAGAACCGCAGATATACATATTTCAACTGATGGAAAGTTTTTATATGTGTCTAATAGAGGTCCCGAAGAAGACAGTATTTCTGTTTTTCAAGTAAATCAAGAAAACGGAAAATTAACTTTAGTAGAGAGGGTAGATACCGGAGGAAAACATCCAAGAAATTTTGAGATTCACCCCTCAGGAAAATATGTATTGGTGGCTAATATGTTTACCAATAATATTGTTGTTTTTCAGAGAAATCAAGAAACTGGGAAATTAACAAAACTAGATGAGGAGATTACAGTAGAAAATCCTTCAAGTATTCAAATAAAAATTTATGATAAAAATCAAGGCTAAAACAAAAAACCCCTCCGTAAAGAAGGGGCGTGTTGGTGGTCCCACCTGGGCTCGAACCAGGGACCAACTGATTATGAGTCAGCTACTCTAACCAACTGAGCTATAGGACCTGAATAAACAACAAAAATACATAATAATCCCTCAGTTCCTCATACACTAAACCAACTTTTATATCTTCGTAAAAAAGTATTTATTATGTCGCGTTTTGTTCGGTTTTCCTTTTTTGCTGGCGTTAGCTTGGCAACATTCCAGTTTCTGTTTGTTTTAAGCGGAGGAAATAGTATTGCTGGGCTTTTTTGGGGTATTATTCCTGTTTGGTTTTGGGCAACCTATCAAAAGCTAAAGCAAGAAGCCTCTGTTAGCCAACTTGAAGGGATTGCCGCATATACCGTAGTCATTTATGGCGGATTTTTAGGCCTTGTAGCACTTTTTTGTCTTTTTGCCTCTTTTGCTTTTTTGGTAGTTGATCCAGAACTAATTCAAGCCGCTATTGAGCAACAACCCAATTACGACGATTTTAACGATGAAGAGTTGACTGCCATTAATCAAGTCATGGAGTGGCTACCCTCACTTATGCCGCTAATAACAATAGCTATAAGCGTACAAGCAACAGCCTATATCGGATATGGCCTGGCAGTAGTGCGAAATTACAGTCGCTAATCCAGAGTCTCACAAAACGGTTCTTTTGGGTCAAATAATGCTTGTATTACTTGAGAAATCATTTTTTCTGCTTTAGGCAGATGCTCTGCAATTTGGGAATTTATAGCTCTTGCTGTCTCAGACATTTTTTCGCCAACAAACATTACTCCGTCTTTGTACTGTTTTAAGGCAATAATCCCCGCGTAGTCTGCTTGCTGATTGGGATGTGCATCGTTCCAAAGCATCGCATACATCATAACCTGGCGTGCTTGCCCGTAGGCTGCATCTGTAGCTGCCAAAGACCAATCGTAAATACCAAGTTTCCCTTTGGCAACCTTTCCTGTCTTGTAATCTAGTACCCGTATTTTACCGTTATAACAATCCACACGATCTATGGTGCCGCTAAGTTTAATGGGCTCCTGAATTCCCGGAACCATCCGGGTTGTTTTTAGTTTTTGTTCAAGCGCCAAAAGCTGAATGGTATTCCCCTTTTCGATTTCTTCCTTTTCGGCAGCAATCATATTTTGGATGGTACGCTTTATGGCGGCTAACGCCAAAACGTTTTTCCCCGAAAGTTCTTGCGAATAAATCTTGGCAATCAAGCTATCTGCTAGGGCGCTAACATTTGCTATCATTTGTTCACAATCCACAGGGGTCAGCGTTTTACCCACATAAGGCGTATAAAGCGCTTCTAAGCAATTGTGAATAAGCGTGCCGTAGGTTTTGTGCGAAACGTACTCCTCAAGCTCCTCTTCCTCTTTTATTTCAAGAAGATAACGTTTATAAAACGCATAGCCGTCCCGTATAAACAGGTTTAACGCAGAGGGCGAAAACCCGTATTCGGCTAATGCGAGTAATTTTTGCTGTACGCTTTCAGTTTTTGGAATGGATTTAATTTGGTTTGATGGGGGAATAAATGTAGCCTCTTGTATAATTTCATACCATTCGTGTGTGGCAGGTCGTTCAAATGCCCATTGGCGTATAAATCGGCTGCGCTCCCCAACTTGTATGCCGTCTGTAGTCCCATTGTAAAGCAGATATACTTCTTTGGCACGGTACATCAATCGATAAAAGTGGTATGTAAAAATAGCGTCTTGCTCCTCTTGTGTTGGCAACCCAAATTCTCTTTTTACGTCATACGGAATCCACGATGGCTGCCCCCCTTGACTTGGCAAAATGCCTTCGTTTACACCAGCCATTAGCACACAATCAAAATCTATCGCCCGTGTTTCCAATACACCTAAAATTTGTAATCCCTCAAGGGGGGCACCCACAAAATTAAGTTTTTGCCCTGCGCTGAGTTGTCGGTATAGTCCACGCAAAAGCGAAAAGGATATGGCTTGGTTTAATTCTGTTAATACTTCTTTGATTTGGTGAAAAACCTCCAAAAACTTCGTTGCAGCAACAGCATATACATCAGATAAGGGTTGTGTGGGTTGAACGGCTATAAACCTTGGAAGCAAAGCAATAATGTCTTCTATCCATTGTTCTGGGCTACGTTTTTCTCTAAATAAATGGGTTGGCGTTTCTTTATCCATTTCAGACACTTCCAGCAACATAAAAGACGGACTTACATAATTTCTATGCTCTTTTTTTGCCTTATTCAATGTGGTCGTGCAAAAGGCGTTATCTGAAAAAAGAGCTTGGGTTTCGGGTAGCGTCATTAGCGTTTCCACATCCGAATAATAAAACCCCTTTGAGGTTTGCCTAAATACCATATTCAAAAATGAAGAAACAAAGACCGCTAAGGGATGCTTTTCTAACGGAAACCCCATACTGATATTCAGCTTTTCTATCGATGGTGGCAAGGCATACAGTAACGGCAACAACAATGATTCGTCTGCCAAAACCACAGCTGTTTTTGACCAGTCTTCGGGGGCTTGTAACGTAGCCAATAATGCGCCCAGTTGTTTGGCTTGTCCTACTTGCTGTTGTACTTCTATGGCGGTTACTTTTTTGGGCTGCCAAAACAGCTCGTGTGTTTGCGTAAAGGGTGTTTTCTTGTATTCTGGCCATCGCTCTACATAATCTCGAATAAATGCGCCCGCTTGATGAAGCGCATTAGCAAACATCTGTTTGTCTATATCCCAGAAAACCTGTGCCCGCCCTTGAGCCAATAATTCCTGCACCAGTTGTTCTTCACTTGGGCTGAGCGCATTAAATCCACAAAAGATAAATTGTGCCGCTTTCTTGTGTTGGGCATAGGTTTCTAATAGTTCTGATGCGGTCCTGTAACATACCCCAGGGGTCGCAAGTCCCTCTTTTGCCAATCGTGTGGTAAAGTCATCGTACATTTTAGGAAGCAACTCCCAAAAAGCAATGTAGTTTTTCACGATTTTATTTTGATCATCTCCCCACGCTCGAATCTTGTGCAAAGAAGTGAGGTATGAAAAAAAGGAGTCTCTATCCAAAAGGTACTGCTCCATAGCGTTCAGGTCTTTTAGTAATGGAGCAGACCAGCCCAAAAACGTCTCAAAAGAATCCCGAGGGCTCGATGGCGTGGTGGCAAGATAGCTTTGATAGAGGGCGCGCTGTTGTTGCAGTTCTGTTGCAGGCACAAAAGTACTTATGGCGTTTACAAAATCGTTAATACTCACCATTTCAGGAAGGATGAGCGGTCCCGACAATGCATTGGTGAGTTCTTTTTGCAAAAACAATCTTGCTCGTTGGTTGGGCAATACAAAGCACAAATTCGCCCAATTTGGGTGTTGCGCTTTAAGCTGCTGTACTACATGTCCCAAAAACGATTGCGCCATGTTCTAAAATAAAAAAACGCGGTGAATTCACCGCGTTTTTCTGAGTTTTATTTTACCGCTAGTATTAGTTCACTACCTTGAACTCTACACGGCGGTTAATCGCACGACCCTCTTGAGTGTCGTTACTTGCTTTTGGCATAGCTTCGCCAAATGCTTTTGTACTCAAACGGTTTGCGTCAATTCCTAAGTTTACTAGGTAGTCTTTAATAGAACTTGCGCGGTTGTTTGAAAGCGGATTGTTAAACGACTCTTCTCCAGTGTTATCTGCATGACCTTCGATGCTAATATTGGCTCCACTATTCGCTAACAACACTTTTAAAACAGTTGAAAGACGTTGCACGTCTTGAGAGTCGATATTATACTTTTCTAAGTCGAAGTTGATGTCATAGTCCGCCAACATAGAAAGTGGGAACTCAGGACAACCGTTATTAGCGGCAGGACCTGCAACTGATGGGCACTTGTCATCTTTGTCTGCAACACCATCTCCGTCTGCATCTGGACAGCCGTTAAGGGCTTTGCTTCCAGCGGCATTAGGACAAGCATCATCAGCATCTGTAATACCATCACCATCTGCGTCAGGACAACCGTTGAGGGCTGCTAATCCTGCTACATTTGGACATGCGTCTTCTGAATCTTTAATTCCATCGCCATCAGCATCTGGACATCCGTTAAGGGCGGCCAAACCTGCTGTAAGCGGACATTCATCGTCGCTGTTTCTTATACCATCTCCGTCATCGTCAGGACAACCGTTAAGGCTTTCAAGACCTGGAACTTCAGGACATGCGTCTAGACTGTCTTTTACGCCGTCTCTGTCTGTGTCGCCATCACCAAAAGCAAAAGAAAAACCAACTAAGTGTTGAAGGTGACCTAATCCACCATCACCATTTCCAATTAGATTGTCAAATTCATTAACATAGGATTTTAAGGTTGATTTTACGGTTATAGCAAAAGCGTTATTAAACCAATAATTTAAACCAACTCCAGCATATAAATTTAAGAAGTCGTCAGAAGTTGTTGAAAAGCCACTCAAGCCTCCTGAAAGACCCACCCCTAAACGCAAAGTTGGCTCAAATTTTCCAAGATCAATAATCTGATTTGCAGAAAGTGATGTTCCTAGATCAACACCATAATACAGGTCAGATGCGCCTGAGCCACGCTCTAAGCTATTTAATGTTCCTGTTAAATCAAGAGAAAACCCTCCTCCAATATAACGTGAAAGCTCTAGGTATGAGAAGTTGGAAGAAAATTGGGTTTCCGAATCTTTATCGATAGAGCCCTCTATATCCAATTGAATAGCATTCGTCCCAATAGAAACTTTCCATGGGTTTGAGTCGTTCTGTGCCAGAAGGCTTCCAGACAACAAAAATACTGTTAGTATAGTAAAAAAATAATTTTTCATTTTTTAGTTTTTGTAAGAGTTCATGCAAAACTAATAAAAAAACGCGGTGAAATCACCGCGTTTTTGTCTATTGTTAAGTATGTGTTTAATTAGTTTGCAACTTTAACTTCAACTCTTCGGTTAGCTGCGCGACCCTCTTTCGTAGCATTACTTGCTTTTGGCATGGCTTCGCCAAATGCTTTTGTACTTAAGCGACTTGCGTTAATTCCAGCGTCTTTCAAATGCTTTTTAACATATTTTGCGCGCTTCTCAGAAAGAGATTTGTTGTAGGCGGCTGAGCCTGTGCTATCAGTATGCCCTTCAATACTAACATTCGTTCCTGAATTTGCCGTCAATACATTTACAACTGTGTTCAAGCTGCTTTTTAATTCCATAAGCGAGTCCACATTATGCTCGTCCGTATCGAAATAAATGGTAAACCCATTTAATAAGGACAATGGATACTCTGGCATTTTTACTTCAGGTTTCTTCATTTCGGGTTTCACTTCTGGACAGCCGTTGTTTGAAGGAGGTCCTGCTTCTCTAGGGCAGTCGTCATTTGCGTCTGCAACACCATCGCCGTCTGCATCAGGACAGCCTCTTAAAGAAGCAACTCCTGCTGTGTTTGGACATCTGTCATCCGCATCTTTAATGCCGTCACCGTCTGCATCAGGACATCCGTTAAGCGCTGCCAAACCTGCTGTAAGTGGACAATCATCATCGCCATTTCTTATGCCATCACCGTCATCATCTGGACAGCCGTTAAGGCTTTCTAGCCCTGGCACATCAGGACATGCATCCTCGTCATCATTAACACCGTCCTTATCTGCATCGTTTCCTTTACCAAAAGCAAAAGACAAGCCCGCAACATGTTGAAGGTGACCTAATCCGCCATCGCCATTAGCAATCAATTTGTCAAATTCTTTTACATACGATTTAACTGTTGATCTTAACGTTAGTGCCACAGCATCGTTAAACCAGTAGTTTAGACCGAGGCCCCCATAGATATTAAAAAAATCATCCCCAAGTGGAGAAAAACCGCTAAGACCACCTGAAAGACCTACACCTAAACGTATGGTTGGCTCAAATTTTCCCAAGTCAATAATTTGATTTGCAGAAAGAGATGTTCCCAAGTCTATTCCGTAGTAAAGATCCTCTGCTCCAGAAGTACGCTCCAAGTTATTTAATGACCCTGCCAAATCGAGCGAGAATCCTGCACCGAGGTAACGAGAAACTTCCAAGAAAGAAAAGTTTGGAGAAATTTGAGTCTCTGTGTCTTTACCGCTTGAACCCACAGGGTCAACTTCAATGGCATTAGTGCCCACGGTTATTTTCCAAGGATTTGCCTCATTTTGTGCATAAGCACTTGTTGATAGCACTATTGCAAGCAAAATGATAGATATATAATATTTCATAATTTAAGTAGATTAAACATTTGGGCAAACCTACTAAACTTGTCTTAGAAATATTATTTTTTTCTCATAAATAAGAGCGATTTGTTTAATTATTAACATGCTTTTTTCCAAAAGTGCAGCATATTCGAAAATTTGAGTTTTATGGGTCTCTTTATGTTTTCCGGTTTTATAGTCCAACAATAGCACTTCGTTATCTTTTGTTACCACAAATCGATCTGGGCGAACAATTTCACCCGACTCGGTCAGTAGTGGTCGCTCGCAATAAACCGTATGCGCAGGGTTAAAAAATGCTGTTAGTTTTTCATGATTCACAACACTGTTAACTTGGTCTGTCAAACGCTTATATGCTTTGAACGACAAGATTTCTTTTGCTTTTGATTGGGAGAGTGCATTCTCAACATCTTGAGGCACCTCTATTTTTGCCATAATCTCATGAAAAAGGACTCCGTATTGTGCTTCTTCTGAACTGTTTTTTGCGACGGAAATAGTGCTTGTCGCTTGTCCTGGATTAAAATACCATGGCGTTTGGATTGTTGCTAAATGACCCGTCGTGCTTGTTTTTTGTTTTTTTCGTTTCCCGACATAAAACATCCCCGATTTAAGCTGCGGAAAAATATGCGCAAACACATCGGGAAGCCCTCTAGGAACTGAGCTGTCATTTCCTAATTGCGAGAGTATGTGTAATTCATCTATTGGACGTGTCATACCAACATATAGCGTGTTTAATGTGTCTAAAACCGCTTGGCTGTGTTGGGTATTATAAACCTGATTTGCTCCCTTGCCAAATGCTGTTAACCTACTGCTAACGGGGAGCAACATTTCCTCAAATGGCGCATAGTCTGTTTTTGGCAATGGAAACCACGTCATCTTGCTATTTCCGTCGTCCCAATTGCTGTCTGAAAAAGGCAGAATAACCACCCGAAATGCCAATCCTTTTGCTTTGTGAACCGTCATGATACGCACGGCGTTTCTTCCCTCGGGTGGCGAAACTTTCCAATGGGCTTTGTGTTGCTCCCACTGTGCCAAAAGGTTTGTGGCTGTTGCCTCTTTCTTCGCCTCTAGCTTAAGAACTTCGTCCAAAAAAGCTTGAAGGTATGCTGTCAGTTTTTGGGTTAGAGAAAACGCCCAAACGGCATATTCCAAAGCGGCATATAAGGTAAGCTGTTGAAATGTAGCAAACTCGAATTTTTGCTGTGTTAATTCCGCTACTACCGCGCCAAAAGGACGAATAAGTTGTGCTTGTGTCCATGCAAACGGATCTGGTTGTTGTAGTGCAAATCGTTCTAAAACCGCATATTTAGCTTCTTTGTTTTTTGGCTCTGCACGAAGTTTAACAAGCTGCATTAAAAACTGAACTTCGGGGCTTTGCCCTACAAGTAACGCCTCAGAAGACGTAATCGGAATTTCCGCTTCGGTAAGGGCTTTTGCAAGCTGAACACCCTGTTCGTTTTTCCGCACCAAAACACACATGTCCTTCCAGTGATATCCCTGCTTTTTGCAATCCTTAACGCGAGAGACCACGGCGTCTTGATACGCCAAGACCTGTTCTTCTTTGTTTTTACCCTCGATAGTAGAAAGCGTAACAAAGCCGCCGTCTTTGGTGTTTGACTCCTGGTTACACGAGTTGGCATACAATTCCTGTTGCGCCTTAAGGGGTAAAAATGTTGCTGCTTTGGAAAAAAATGCATTGTTAAACGAAACGATTTCTGCGCCGCTACGATAGTTTTTAGGCAAATTCTCTACTTCGGGTTTTATTGTAAAAGGCACTTCTTTATTTGCCAATTTCATAAACTGCTCGGGGTAGCCCCCGCGCCAGCGGTAAATGGACTGTTTGGCATCTCCAACCAGAACCAAAGAACCCTTGCGCTGATTGTCCTCTAGAGCATGTGAAAACAAGGGGTGCAAATTTGACCACTGCAGTTCTGAAGTATCTTGAAACTCATCCACAAAAAAATGCTGATAACGAACACCTAGCCGCTCATAAATAAAGGGCGAGGCAGCATCTTTTATGGTCTCTGAAATCTGCTTGTTAAAAAAGCCCAACAACTGAGTGTTGCGTTCCTGTTGCAATGCCTTTACTTCTTGCCCTATCTGTTGCATCAACGACAGCGGCACAATATTCTTACGAAGCATGCTTAATAGCATCACCTGTGTCCAATGACGGTTGTAACTCTGTAAAAACCCCACAATATCGTCTGTAATTGGATCTACTAAGGCTTGATGTTTTTTAGCATCTGCCTTCAAAAACAGTCCTGTTTCCATATGGTTTAATAGGGTTTTGCTCAAAGGGTCTTTTTTCCACTCGCCTTTTTGCAACAGCTTCAGCAGGTTAGGGAGGGTTTGCCTAGGAAACCACTGCTCTTCTATGCCAGATTGTTGGAAACAGGATAATAGCGAAGTGGCTTTTTCCTCAACGGGCTTTTTTAAGGTTTGTATTTGATCGGCGATTTTGGTGTCCAATTCCACAAAAGCCTCTATGGGTTTTTCCGCTAATGCCGACAACGATTGCATGTGATTTTCGTTGATAAACATTTCGGCTATGGTGTTCACCTCGTGGCTAACATCCCAAGATTTTAAGGCATCTGCCTTTTGTAACACATATGCAACAAGTGTTTGGGTAAGCGCTTTGTCTTCACCAGCTTTGCTCAACACCCGCGAAACGACTTCTTTCATAAACGACTTCCCGTCTACGGCAACATCAAAGCGGGGGTTCATGCCCAGATCTCGTGCGAAAGTTCTTATGATTTGGTGCGTTAGCTTGTCAATTGTAGAAACATTAAAGTGTCCGAAGTGATGTAATATGTATCCGTATGCTTTTTTTGCCCGTTGGTGTAACACTTCGTTAGAAGTCTCGCATTGCGCTACAAGCTCCGAAAACATAGCATCATGGGTGGCAGACTGCAAATCTTTGGAAAAATGCGCTAACTTTTCCAAAATTCGGTCTTTCATCTCCTGAGCGGCTTTGTTGGTAAAGGTAATCGCTAAAAGCCGTTGAATTTGGTTTGGGTAAGGACTGCTGAGCAACCGAAACAAAAACGAGCGCACAAGGGTATGTGTTTTCCCAGCTCCCGCAGAAGCATTATAAATCGTAAACAAAGAAGGGGTTTTCGTTGACACAGGTATTCGCTAATGGCTCTTTAAATATAGGAATATATACCTAACTTTGTGGAAATTATAAAATATAAAAAATGGCTTTCGAACTTCCTTCGCTTCCTTATGCCTCAAATGCATTGGAACCACACATAGACACACGCACCATGGAAATCCACCACGGAAAACACCATAGTGGCTACACCGCAAAACTTAATGCCGCCGTAGAGGGCACAGCGCTTGAGGGCAAAAGCATTGAGGAAATTTTAACAACTTTAGATTTAAGCAACGCTGCCGTTCGCAACAATGGGGGTGGCTATTACAACCATTGTTTGTTTTGGGAAGTAATGGGTCCTGATGCTGGCGAAATGTCTGCCGAACTTAGTAGTGCTATCGATGCCGCTTTTGGCTCTTTCGATGCCTTTAAAGATGCCTTTGCTAATGCTGCTGCAACGCAGTTTGGTTCGGGCTGGGCATGGCTTTGCGTACATGCAGACGGGCGTTTGGAAGTGTGTTCAACGGCAAATCAAGACAATCCGCTGATGCAAAACGTCGGCTGTGGTGGTACACCCATACTCGGATTGGACGTTTGGGAACACGCATACTACCTAAATTATCAGAATCGCAGACCCGATTACATTGAGGCTTTCTTTAATGTGGTGAACTGGTCTGAGGTAAGCAAACGTTACGCTTCGCGCTAATTATCAGTGTGTTATAGAAACATAAAAGAGGGCTTTTCGCCCTCTTTTTTTGTATAAAATAAAAAAGGTGGAAAGAATCCACCTTTTTTGCCCCAAATCTTACCATGAACTTAACCTACTTATGTTATGGCTCTGCTAATATACAACCTATTTTTATTTCTGCAAGTAAATCCGAAAAAAAAGTAATTTTTTTTCTAGGCTAGTATGCGCGGTCTTTCTTTCCTTCGTAGAAATTGATATACGCGCGATTAACCACTCTGTTTCCGCCAGGCGTAGGATAGTTTCCTGTAAAGTACCAGTCGCCCTTGTTGTCTGGGCAAGCCTTGTGTAAGTTGTCTACGGACTGAAAAATCACATCAACCTCCGCAGAAATGTCTTCTGTGCGCAACATAGCCGCTATTTTTAGAGAAATCTCCTCGTCTGTAAATTGATCATACAAAGGCTGTACATGGTTTTCTATTTCATGTAATTCTTTATCAACAGAGGCTTGGGCGCGCTCATACACCTCTTTTAGTTGATGCATTTTGCCATGATCTTCCAAAAGTGCCAACATCGCCCTAAAAGCAATGAGGTCTTCAAGTCTTGCCATGTCTATCCCGTAACAATCCGGATAGCGAATTTGTGGGGCGCTCGAAACTACTGTTATTTTCTTTGGGTTTAAACGATCTAAAATCCGCAGGATGCTTTTCTGAAGCGTTGTTCCACGAACAATACTATCGTCAATAATCACCAAATTATCGTTAGGCTTCACCGAATCATACGTAATATCGTAAACGTGTGCCACCAAATCGTCACGGCTGCTATCTTCAGTAATAAAAGTGCGCAGTTTTACATCTTTAATCGTAACTTTTTCAATCCGTGGTCTAGGCGACAACAATTCCTTTAAACGCTCGGGCGACAATTGTGGCTCTTTCAAAATAGCCGCTTCAGACTCTTCCAACATATAGTCTTGTACACGCTGTACTAAGCCATAAAACGAGGTTTCTGCAGTATTGGGGATATATGAAAAGACCGTGTTTTGTAAGTCGCCATCTATGGATTCATAAATTTTTGGGAACAACAAACGCCCAAGGGCTTTACGCTCCTTATAGATGTCTGCATCGTTTCCTCTTGAAAAATAAATCCGTTCGAATGAACACGCTCGACGTTCGGTAGGCGGATTAATTTCTTCATGAAGAACTTCTCCAGACTTCTTTATTATAATCGCTGATCCAGGCATCACCTCTTTAACCGAATCCATGGGTACATTAAATACGGTTTGAATGGCGGGGCGCTCAGAGGCAACCACCACAATCTCGTCGTCTTGATAATAAAACGCCGGGCGAATACCTGCGGGGTCTCTAAACACAAAGGCGTCGCCGTGTCCAAGCATGCCTCCCATCACATAGCCGCCATCCCAGTTTTTGGAAGCTTTGCGCAATATTTTAGCAATATTTAATCGATTTGCAATTTCTGGAGACGCAGCTTGTTTGTCAAAGCCCTCAGATTTAAGTCTTTTGTAAAGTTTAGAAACCGAATCGTCCAAAAAATGTCCGATTTTTTCCATTACCGTAATGGTGTCTGCTTTTTCTTTAGGGTGCTGCCCCAAAGCAACCAAATTGTCAAACAACTCATTTACATTGGTAAGGTTAAAATTCCCAGCAACAATAAGGTTGCGGTGCATCCAATTGTTTTGACGCAAAAACGGATGTACGCTTTCAATGGTGTTCTTTCCAAAGGTGCCATACCGAAGGTGTCCCAACATGACCTCGCCAACATAAGGAAAGGTAGATTTTAACGCTTGCGAAGAGGTGATAGGAGCGTCTAATGATTGCTCAACGTCGTTAATGCGTTTATTTATTTTCCCAAAGATATCTTTTATGGGTTGCGATTCGCGCGAACGCACACGGCTCATAAAGCGTTCGCCGGGAGCCATGTCTAGCTTTATGCTGGCAAAACCCGCGCCATCCTGACCGCGGTTGTGCTGCTTTTCCAGCATCAAATACATCTTTTGAAGCCCGTAAAACGAACTTCCGTATTTCTCTTTATAGTAGTCTAGGGGCTTGAGTAGCCTCACAAGGGCTATTCCACATTCGTGCTTAATGGCGTCACTCATTGTGCAAAATTAACCAAAATTACGTTAGTATCTCTCATTTTTGGGCAATGGTTCGCAAACGCTCCAATTCATGTAAGCGGGTAGCAAAATCCTCTTCGCTAGCCTTTACCAATCCTTCGGTGCCCATCGCCCCAACACAAAGCGATGCCGCTGCGGTTCCATATAAAATCCCTTCTTTGATACCCTCAGGAGTAACCGTTTGTTGCGCCGCCAAGTAGCCCGAAAGGCCTCCTGCAAAACTGTCCCCTGCACCCGTGGGATCAATAACCTTTTCTAGGGGCAGTGCTGGAGCATAAAACGGATGATCTTTGTAAAAAAGCAATGCGCCGTGTTCGCCCTTTTTAATAATTACATATTCAGGGCCCAGCTTGTGAATCGCTTTTGCTGCCAAAACCAAATTGTTTTCGCCGCTTAACTGCAAGGCTTCCTCGTCGTTAATGGTAATCACGTCCACTTGCTTGATTACCTCCAAAAGCTCAGAAAGGGCAATGTCCATCCAAAAATTCATCGTGTCTAACAACACGACCCTGTCGGGGCGTGGGGTTAATTGATTGAGCACTTGTTGTTGTACAGCAGGAGCTAAATTCCCTAGCATTACCACGGCAGCATCCAAGTAGTTTTCGGGAACTTTTGGATCAAAATCTGCCAACACATTGAGTTGCGTGTCAAGCGTGTCGCGCTTGTTCATGTTGTTGTGGTATTTGCCTTTCCAGTAGAACGATTTTCCGCCACTTACTTGTTCCACTCCTGTAACATCAACGCCTCGAGCCGTGAGTAAATCCAAATATTCCTGTGGAAAATCTTCTCCTATAACAGAAACCGCCCCAATAGCTGCATTGGTAAAAGATGCCGCCAACCCAATATAGGTAGCTGCCCCGCCTAATATTTTTCCCGACTCCTGTGTGGGTGTAATAATTTCGTCGAACGCCATGGTTCCAACGACAAGTGCTTTATTGTTTTTCATATGCTAAATATCCGGTGTCTTCTTTTTTGTTTTCTTGTTTTGATGCAGCTACGGCAAGTTTGTCGCAACGCTCGTTTTGTGGATGCTGATTGTGTCCCTTAATCCACTTTATTTTTACTTGGTGCTTTGGATAAATTCTGAGAAACCGCAGCCACAAATCTTTATTTTTTTGCTTTTTAAACCCCTCGCGTTGCCAGCGGAAAAGCCATTTTTTTTCTACTGCATCACACACATATTTGGAATCCGTGAAAACAGTAACGTCTAATGGGGCTTCTTTCAGCAACTCTAGCCCAACAATAACTGCCATAAGCTCCATACGGTTGTTTGTGGTGTGAGCAAACCCTTCAGACCATTCTTTTGTATAGGTTGTTCCGGGCAATTCCAACAGTAACCCATAGCCGCCAGGACCGGGATTTCCGCTTGCAGCGCCGTCGGTAAACAAATGCACTTGCTTCATTGGTGTTTGAGCAATTGGTGGATTTGCGGCGCAAAATGAAGGTGTTCCAGCGCGTGCGTTTTTTGTGCTACCTCAACTACTGTATCTGTAGGCAAAACAAGTGTTTTGGCTTGAAAAATAATAGCCCCCTCATCATAATGCTCATTTACATAATGTATGGTAATGCCGGTTTCTGCCTCATTGTGCGCAACTATCGCCTCAAAAACATGTTTGCCATACATCCCTTTTCCTCCGTATTTTGGGAGTAATGCCGGATGAATATTGATAATTTTATTTGGAAATGCGGCTACAAACGCAGCAGGTATTTTCCATAAAAAGCCGGCTAGCACAATGAGTTCTGGTGAAAGCTGTTGAAGTTCCTTTAAAATATCCTGCTGAAAGGCTTCTCTGTTGAACACACGCGTCTTAACGCCTAACCTTATTGCGCGGTCGAGTACCCCCGCATTTGGATTGTTACAATAAATTTTTGCCACCCTAACATCCGCTACGGCGCCAAAATAGGAGACAATCTGCTCGGCATTACTACCCGACCCTGAAGCAAAAACAACGATGGTTTTCAAAGCGAATGAAATATTTTTACAAAATTACGTAATTAAAAACGCTTTTGTCTAGCCCCATTGCAACGCAATATTTTTAAATAAAAATGGGGAAACATTAAAGTTTTTCTATTTTTGCCTCAAATATTAAAACCAAAATTATGTCTGATATTGCATCACGTGTAAAAGCCATTATTGTAGATAAACTAGGTGTTGACGAAAACGAAGTCGTT
>CAZSSZ010000003.1:0-32892 GCA_964609755.1 uncultured Flavobacteriaceae bacterium
CGTATTGATTTATTTTTTGGTCGTTCAAGTATTGGCTATGGCGTTTTTTTCGAGGCCACCTCGTTTAGAAGATGGCACACTTTTACTTTTAATAGTGACAACACAGTTCCTCTTTCGACTTGTGATTTTTATCACGATTCACGCATTGCGTACCCATGTAGAGATATTTAAAGACGCTGCGCTAATTCTCGGGGATAATAGGCTGTCTTGTGAATTAAATAGATTTTTAAAAAACAATCCTAAAATTGGCTTTGAGGCAAAAACTTTTGGGGAGAGAAAAACATTGACGCTTTCAAAAAATGAATTACAGCAACAAAAAATTAAAGCCTTATTTGTTGCCCAAGAAAACATAAACAAGAAAAAGTATAAGCACGCAATAGAAACAGCAGCACTGCTTCAAATCCCCATTTATATTTTTGCCGACTACGACGCGATTTATAAGTCTAACCAAATAGATTATTTCGGCTATATTCCTGTTTATAAAACCCAATTTTCTCCCTTACTACAAGGAAGTAACAGTTATGTCAAGCGTATGTTTGATATTGTTTTTTCTTCACTCGTTATTTTGCTGATATTGTCTTGGATGTACCCATTGCTGGGGCTTCTCATAAAACTAGAGTCTAAGGGGCCAATACTTTTTGTGCAAGACAGGAATGGGTTAGGCAATAAGCTGTTTAAGTGTTTTAAGTTTCGTTCGATGACAACAAATAGTAGTAATGCTCAAGCGCAAAAATACGATACCCGTATTACTAAAATTGGACGTTTTATTCGAAAGACGAGTATAGACGAATTACCACAGTTTTTTAATGTGCTTTTGGGTGACATGTCTGTAGTTGGACCAAGACCCCATATGGAAATTCACAACACCAATTATGAAAAGCAGGTGCCTTCTTTTCAGCTTAGGCATACCATAAAACCGGGCATTACCGGTATGGCACAAGCACGGGGCTTTAGGGGAGAGATTAAAGCGGATTTTGAAATCATCAATCGCATCAAATACGACATTTTCTATATCCGCAACTGGTCTTTTGCCTTAGATATTAAAATTATCATTCGAACAGTACTTAACGTAATTAGAGGCGAAGAAAAAGCCTACTAGGCGGATTTGGTTTCGTAGCGTTTGGTAACCAAATATACCCCAGCCAAAACCACGATAGCAGCTAAAAGCTTTGAGGGGGTAAACGCATCTGCACCTACTAAAATAGCGTAACCAATGCCTACCAACGGCTGCAAATAGGTAAATACGCCAATGGTACTCGCTTTGAGTTGCTTTAGCGCATAAACGTTCAGTAAATAAGTCAAAAAAGTAGTGCCAAGAATCACATACCCAAAGCGCCAGAGGGCATCAAAAGGAAGTGCCGACCAAGAAACCGCATTAAATTCCTTGTAGGTAACGGGCAACGACATCATAAACCCAAATAAAAATAGCCACTTGAGCAAATGAACTGTTGTGTATTTTGTGGAGAGCGATTTCACTAGAACCAAATACATACCAAACCCAGCGGCATTAAAGAAAAACAAAATATTCCCCAAAGGAATATTGGGCGCGTCTTGACGAATCTCATTTCCAAAAAGAATAAGTACCAATGCACCAATAAAACCCAACACAACGCCAATAATTCGAGAAAGCAGCAATTTTTCTTTAATTAGTATCGCAGAAAAAACAAATACTAAAATGGGTGTTATGGTAATCAGCACAGCACTATTTATAGGGGTTGAGAGTTCAATTCCTTTAAAAAAACACAGCATATTTAAAGCCATTCCTAGAAATGCACATAGCACCATCCGAGGAAAATCGCCCCTCGCAATGCGTTGTCTGGGCACAAAAAAACTTACCAGCCAAAACAGTGCTGTTGCCCCCAACAATCGCACCTGTACAAAACCAAAGCCTTGAATATGCATGGGCATCACTTCTTTAGCAATGGTATGATTTAGTCCATAAATAGTGGTGGCACCAAAGGCAGCTAACAGTGCAAGGGTACGTTTATCCATCTAATGCAGTCTTCATTTCCACTACCGTTTTCTTTGCATTACCTAAATACACCTTATTGTCCCAAATAAGGATAGGACGCTTTAAGCAACTGTATTCGCTTTCGAGCAATCGCTTATAAACCGTTTCTGTAAATGCTGTTCCCTCGCGCTTCAATTGTGCAAACACACGCCCGCGCTTGTTGATGAGCGCTTCGTAGCTATGGGTGTGTTTATACAAAAAATCCAATTGCTCGGGCGTGGCTTTTTGTTGTTTTACGTCTTGTAGGCATGAAGTATTTTCTATGCCCAGTTCCTTGATAATACGCATACAGGTGGAACAGCTTGATAAATAGAGAAATGTATTTTCCATAGACATGACAAAGGTCAGGAAATTATTGTGAATGTAAGGCGTATTAGGGAAACTTAAATACATTTGCCTAAAATTCAGTTATGGCAAGTAAAAAGTTAAAATTCAACTCCAAAACCATACACGGGGGACAGCATCCCGATAAAGCCTACGGATCTGTGATGCCGCCCGTGTACCTTACTTCCACCTATGCACAAACAAAACCGGGAGAACATCTTGGCTATGAATATAGCAGGACGCACAATCCTACGCGTTCTGCATTAGAAGCCTCCTTAGCAAGCATAGAGTCCGGAAAACACGCCTTGGCGTTTGCCTCAGGCATGGCCGCTATAGATGCTGTAATTAAACTCCTCCAACCCGGCGACGAAGTCATTTCAACCAATGATTTGTATGGTGGCACCTATCGTATTTTTACTAAAGTATTTGCATCCTACGGTATCAAATTTCACTTTGTCCCTATGGTGGATATCGCAGCGGTTGAGAAACATATTAACAAAAACACCAAGCTTTTATGGGTGGAAACGCCTACCAATCCGCTTATGCAGGTCATTGACATCAAAGCCATGTCTGAGATTGCTAAAGCAAATAAACTTTTGCTGGCGGTGGACAACACTTTTGCGTCCCCCTATTTACAACGACCATTAGAGTTAGGCGCAGACATTGTCATGCATTCAGCCACAAAATATTTGGGTGGACACAGCGATGTAGTGCTGGGTTCTTTGGTGTTGAATGATGCTGGACTTGCCGAAAGACTCGCCTTTATTCAGAATGCTAGTGGTGCGGTTCCTGGGCCTATGGATGCTTTTTTGGTGCTGCGCGGGATAAAAACCCTTCACGTACGCATGCAATGCCACTGTGAAAATGGTCGCGCCATAGCTGAATTTTTAGTGGCTCACCCTGATGTTGAAAAAGTGTATTGGCCCGGACTTGAGAACCACCCTAATCACGAAGTTGCCAAAGCACAAATGCACGATTTTGGAGGCATGATTTCTTTTGTACACAAAGACAACAGTCTAGAAAAAGCCGTTGAAATTGTGTCTGCTTTAAAACTCTTTACCCTTGCTGAGTCATTGGGAGGGGTAGAAAGCCTTGCGGGGCATCCGGCAAGTATGACCCATGCGTCTATTCCAAAAGAGGAGCGTGAAAAAACGGGTGTTACCGATGGACTGATTCGCTTAAGTGTAGGCATTGAAGACAGCGAAGACCTTATTGCCGATTTGACTCAAGCCTTGGGATAAGTTTTAAAATAAAACGTACATTCGATTACCAATTTAAAACGTATGGGACAGGTTATTAAAGACTTTTTAAATGAAGTGAGCATACGCAATGCGCACGAACCCGAATTTATGCAAGCCGTAACAGAAGTAGCGCAAACCGTGCTGCCTTATATTGTGGCAAATGACATTTATCATGGCAAAAACATTTTGATGCGTATGGTAGAGCCTGAGCGTGTAGTGATGTTCCGCGTGCCTTGGGTAGACGACAAGGGTGAAATTCAAGTAAATCGTGGCTACCGTATCGAAATGAATTCTGCCATTGGTCCTTATAAGGGAGGTTTACGCTTTCATGAGTCTGTAAACCTTAGTATTTTAAAGTTTTTGGCATTCGAGCAAGTATTTAAAAATGCACTTACCACGCTCCCCATGGGTGGCGGCAAAGGGGGCGCAGACTTTAACCCCAAAGGAAAATCGGATGCTGAGGTAATGCGCTTTTGCCAAAGTTTTATGACTGAATTGTTTCGCCATATTGGCCCTAACCGTGATATTCCGGCAGGGGATATTGGCGTGGGTGGTCGCGAAATCGGCTATATGTTTGGGCAGTATAAAAGATTAAAAAATGAGTTCACCGGAGTATTAACAGGGAAAGGTATTTCGTGGGGAGGCTCGCTGATTCGCCCCGAAGCAACAGGCTATGGCGCAGTATATTTTGCCCAAAATATGCTTAAAAACAGAGGAGAAAGTTTTGAGGGTAAAAACGTGGTGATTTCAGGGTCGGGAAATGTAGCGCAATACGCTGCCGAAAAAGCCCTTCAGTTGGGCGCAACCGTTTTGACACTTTCAGATTCTTCGGGCTTTGTTTATGACCCCGATGGCTTTGACACAGAAAAGTTGGCGTTTGTTATGGAGCTTAAAAACGTACAGCGACAGCGTATTGATAAATACATTGAAAAGTATCCTAATGCAACCTTCCACAAAGGGGAAAAACCCTGGGGGGTGACTTGTGATATTGCAATGCCCTGCGCAACGCAAAATGAATTGGATGAAAAAGATGCCAAAACATTGGTTTCTAACGGATGCTATTGTATAAGTGAAGGCGCGAATATGCCATCAACGCCAAAGGCAATTGCGGAATTCCACGCAAACCATGTGTTGTATGCCCCTGGAAAAGCATCCAACGCTGGAGGTGTGGCGGTTTCTGGCTTAGAAATGGCACAAAATTCGTTGCGGTACAATTGGACTCGAGATGAAGTCGATCAACGGCTTCAGGCCATTATGGAAGACATCCATAACGCCTGTGTGTTGTATGGATCAGAAAACGGTATTATCAATTACGAAAAAGGAGCAAATATTGCCGGTTTTGTAAAAGTTGCTGACGCCATGTTGGCGCAAGGAGTTGTATAACATACCACAAGACCGTATTTTTCCGTTTTGTTTATGATGAAGTCATTTCTACATGGCGTGTTGTGGTGTTGTGTGTTTGTGAGCATGCCGCTTCTCTTCGCACAAAACAAGCAGTGGGAATCCATGTATTCGTACTACAGCACCTCAACAGCTGTGGTTTCCAATCAAAATATCATTGTTGCAGCAGAAAATGCATTATTTATATACGACACCTCACAAGACACTTCCGAAAAAATCACTACTGTTGATGGGCTTTCAGGAGATACGATTTCCGCACTTGCCGTATCTGAATCCTTTATTATTGTAGGTCATGAAAATGGGGTTATGGCTCAAATCAACCTCCAAACCAAAGAGGTTTTTCTAGACAACTCTATAGCGCGAAACCAAAATTTGGCTGCAGACAAAAAGAAAATTTATCATATTGAAATTGCAAACAACACAGCCTATGTTGCTATGGGCTTTGGCGTTTTGGTGCTTAACCCAACTACGCTTGAGTTTGGAGACACCTATTATTTTGGTTCTGTTGGCGCTAGAGTTGGCGTGTTTTATGCGACTGTTTTTGATGGAAAAATTTATGCGGGTACTGAACAAGGACTTTACAGCACGTCACTAAATAATCCGCAAATTTTAGAAACCGCTTCTTGGGATTTTGTTTCTGCGGGGAAGTGGAAAACGCTATGGGAGCAGGAAGGGGAATTATTTGGCGCAAAAGATGAAGGTAGTTCCGTTTCTTTTTTTCAAATTGGAAGTACGGTTGTACAAAAAGCGACATTTCCAGGGGTTCTTAGAAGTATTACACCGCACGAAAGGGGTGTTGTTATAGCGGTTTCTAATCGGGTGTATGAGGTGAACAAAGCCTTTGAAAGAACACAAACTATAGGGGATATTGAAGGAGTAACGCCCAACACGTTTACCTTTGCGCTGCGTACCAATAATGATACGTGGATAGGCACATCATCTAATGGGTTGATACGAAACGCAGTATCAGATGACGATACATTTGTAAGTCCAGAAGGACCGTTAAACAATAGTATTTGGGACATAGAAACGCTTTCAAGTGAACTATGGATTTCACATGGGGACTATGGGATATTTTACAACCCTTGGCCATTAGAAAAATACGGGATAAGCCGTTTCTACAACGAGCAATGGAGTAATATCAGTAATAAATCGCTTTTTGATATAGAAACTTTTGTGCGTGTGGTAGCGCATCCCGCTACGTTAGGCACGCTTTATGCCTGCTCTTATCATAGAGGGATTGTATTACTTGAAGAAAACACCCCTGTAGAGCTGTGGAATCAAACCAACAGCGGTCTGGAAAGCCTTACGTTTGATGGTCCTGTTGTGAGTATTCGTGTACGAGATGCTTTGGTAGATAATAGCGGAAACCTATGGTCGCTAACCTCTTTTGTTCAAAAAGGACTCAAAAAACGCACCCCTTCAGGTCAGTGGACTTCTTATGATTTGTCAGAAATTGTGTTGGACTATACCGCAGAATCTGGATATTCAAACTTGGAGCTATACAACGACAAAACCTTATTTTTTGGGGGAATAAAAAGCGGCCTTATGGCAGTGGACATTTCGCAATCGCCTCCAAAAATGAAGCGATTGCTAGGCGGCGATGCAGGGCTTCCTAGCGATGATGTACGCAGCATTCGCCTTGACAAAGACAACCGCCTTTGGGTGGGAACCCGCGCTGGGATTGCAGTTCTATATGCACCCAACAGATTTTTTGAAGAGGATGCACAACTGCGCCCAATTGTAATTGATGATGGTGGAAATTTACGTGAGCTTTTAGCAGGACAATTTATAACTGACATTGAGGTGGACGGCAACAACCAAAAGTGGGTCAGCACGGCATCTTCGGGGGTGTTTTTACTCAGCCCGAATGGCACCGAAATTTTACAGCATTTTACCAAAGAAAACAGTCCGCTACCTACATCTTCTGTGAAAACTATTGGCATTGATAACACTACAGGGAAAGTGTATTTAGGCACCCTTAACGGCATGGTTGTTTATCAAGGCAACGCATACGCAGAATCAGAAAAACTTTCAGAAGCAAGTGTATTTCCCAATCCAGTTAGACCCCATTTTACAGGTAATTTAGTTGTTCGTGGACTTCAACAGGACACGCGAGTAAAAATTACAGATATTGCCGGAAATTTGGTCTACGACACCACTAGCGAAGGGGGAAGTATCAGTTGGAACTTACAGTCGTTTTCGGGGCAGCGCGTGCGTTCAGGTGTATATCTTATTTTCGTTACCTCCAAAGACGGACTAGATAGCGCCGTTAAAAAAGTGATGATCATTAACTAATGGAATTTCCAATTCAAGCAATTGTGTTAAACACCATAAAATATGGTGAGTCGAGTGTTATTTTACATGCTTATACGCAAGATTTTGGGCTCCGTTCTTTTGTGGTAAAGGGAGTACGCTCAGCGAAGCGAAACAAAAGTTTTACTATGGGGATGTTTCAGCCCCTAACCCAACTTGAACTCGTTGCCTCCACTCCAAATCGTTCCGGACTTTCGGTGCTCAAATCCGCTAAAATTACCCCTCCATATACCTCTATTCCACTAGACATTTCAAAGTCAAGTGTGTGCTTGTTCCTCGCCGAAGTGTTGCGATCGGCACTAAAGGAAGAGGAGCAAAACCATGCCTTGTATAGTTTTTTGTCCAATGCGTTGGCTTGGATAGATACTCACGACCACACCGCCAACGCCCATATTTTAATTTTAATTCAACTGACGAAATACCTCGGGTTTTACCCTGATGTTTCCAATATGGTTTACCCTTACTTTGATCTCCAAAACGGACACTTTTGTCCTCATGCACATAGCAACGATTGTGTCTCGGGAAATGAAATTTTACTGTTTAAAACCTTTTTAGGTACGAAATTTGATACGTTGGAAACGATTTTGGCTTCCGCAGACCAACGAAGAGGGCTGCTTGAGCTGCTTATGCGTTATTACCAATTGCATCTCCAGTCGTTCGGAATACCTAAGTCCTTAGCTGTTTTATATGAGGTTTTTAACGTCTAGTATTGCTTTATTTGTCGCTTTTTTAAGCCATGCCCAGCAGGTGATTGTAAAAGATGCTGTTACGCAAGAATTACTTCCTGGTGTGAGTATCGTAGACCAAGACCAATCGCATTTTGAAACCACAAATGCCAAAGGTGTGGCAACGCTCAATGCATTTGCTCAAAACGCCGAACTCTCGTTTACCCACATGGGTTACGAAGCATTTCGTATTCAAAAAGCTCAACTCAAATCCTCCCAAGTCATTTGGCTAACGCCCGATATGGAACAACTAAGTGAAATTGTACTTTCTGTATCCCGATCAACAGAGAAAAAAAGACGTTTGGCACAACAAATAGGTATCGTAAATGCTCACCAAATAGCCCAACAAAATACCGAAAACACAGCAACACTACTTCGTGAAGTACCTGGTGTTAGGGTGCAACAATCGCAAGGCGGAGGGGGAAGTCCTGTACTTCGTGGGTTTGAAGCGAATCGGGTGCTTTTGGTGGTTGATGGCGTTCGGATGAACAATGCCATTTTCCGTTCGGGGCATTTGCACAATTCCATAAGTATTGACCCGCTGAGCCTTAGTAGAGCAGAAGTTATTTTTGGCCCTTCATCTGTTGGCTACGGCTCGGATGCTTTGGGTGGCGTTATTCATTTTTACACAAAAACGCCATTGATAAACCAAGAAAAAAAGCTTCGACTAGCAGGGTCTTCATCCTATACCTTTACACAAAACACCTCCAAACAAACCGCTTTGTTTGAGTATAGCGCGCCCAAATGGGCGATGCTTCAGCAGGTTTCGTATTCAGAATTTGGGGATGTGGTTATGGGTTCTCGACGCCCTCACGGTTATGAAAATTGGGGAAAAGTATTTGCCTTTTCTCATAACACGGATAACCAGTATGTGGCTTCACCGTCCCTCAACGAAAATCCGAATGTGCAACGCAATTCGGGCTATCACCAAGTAGATTTGCTTCAAAAATGGGTGTATCATACCACCAATGGCATCAAGTATACCCTTAATCTCCAAGGATCACAATCTGGAAATATTCCCCGCTTTGACAAACTTACAGAAATAAAAGACAGCAACTTACGTTTTGCACGTTGGGAATACGGTCCTCAAAAAAGACTCCTTTTATCCCCACAAATCAGTTTTATAGGAAACCGCCCATGGCTGCATTCTGGAAAAATCATAGCCGCAATGCAATTGTTAGAAGAGTCTAGAATCCAGCGGAAATTTGCGAGTCTGGATCGAGAAACTCAGATAGAGCAGTTAGCGGTTTTTAGCCTCAACGCAGACTTTAAGGCGAAAACAACCGCTGGAAAAGATTGGTCGTATGGATTGGAGTTCACGCACAATCAGGTGCGTTCAAGGGCTTTTGCACAAGAGTTAGTGTTGAATGGAGATAGAATTGTTGGGTTGTTGCCAAAAACAGCAATACCAACCCGTTACCCTAGTGGCGGAAGCACTTATGCTACTTTTGCTGCATATTTGGATTACCGTCATGATCTGAACCCAAAAAGCACATTTACTCTTGGCGCACGTCATACGATTACCGAGTTAGATGCAGAGTGGACCGAACAAGCACTAATTGATGCGCGTTTGGCACAAGTTTACCAAAAACATCAGTCTTCAAATGTAACTTTGGGCTATACACATCAACCCAACGCAAGCTGGCAACTAAAGGCATTATTCTCTACAGGCTTTAGAGCGCCCAACATTGACGATTTAGGTAAAACGCGTGAAGACAAAGGCGTTTTAAGTGTCCCCAATTTAGACTTAAGACCAGAATATATTTACAGTGGTGATGTCGGCATACGCAAGCAATGGAAAAACAGTTCTTTTGTTGAGGTGAATGGGTATTATGCCCTCGTACAGGGCTATATTGCGCGTGCGCCATATATGGTAAAAGAGGATCTATCAACGAAAGACTCTACTACTATTATGCATTCTAATGAGGAGGTTTCTACAACTGCAAACGTCAATGTTGGAATGGCTCGTTTGGGAGGGGTTAGTGCCCAAAGTAAATGGCAACTCACCCCTAAAATCGCCTACAACGGAACGCTTACCTACACCCGAGGCTTCGGCAATACCAATAGTGGCAATTTACCGTCTATTAGCCCAATGTTTGTTGCCCAAAAACTTAGGTGGAACTTGCCCAAAGGAGACCTTTCATTACAATGGCATCATGCACAAGCAAAATCACCCGAAGACTACAGCTCGTGGGGCGAGGATGGTTTAGAAGAAACACCTGTTCTAGCAAAGGAAACGTATGCTGGCACACCCGCTTGGCACAGGTGGGATTTGCAATTCTCTTATCCGCTTAGTAATGCTATGCAACTTTCGGGCGGTATTTTTAACCTGTGGGACACGCACTACCGTGAATTTGCTTCGGGAATTTCGGCACCCGGAAGAAGTGCAAAGCTAGTATTACGATATAGTTTGTAGTACAGATATGGGGAAGTAAATGCTCAAAAAGAGGTTATTCAAAAAAAAGCGTTTACTAATCGAAGCTTAGCGCAAATCATTAACTAACTTCCTTTTTAAGCTTGCTTGGGTTTTGTCTTGTGTCAAAAACAGTGATAATTTCGATTTCTTTTTGAGCAGCTAAAAGGCGATAATAAAGCGTTGTTTGCTTCGTTACCACACACTTATAAAGGTTTTTAAATTCTAAAGATTTTGGGCAACTGCTTGGATGCCTAGCAATTTGCTCAATTTTTTCATTTAGCTTTAAAATAAAGTTCTCTTTTGTTCTAAGCCCCCAATTTTCTAAGATGTATTTGGATAGACTTAACAGTTTGGTTTCGGCAAGATGGGACAAAAAAACCTTCATTTGTCATAAGAGCTTTTTAACAAAAGAATCATAAGAAACCCTTTCCCCTTTTTCCAATGCCTTAATGCCATCCCTAATTTCGAGCTGTTCGGAGGGACTTAATTCATTCCAAAAATCTCCCTTTTCTTTTTTGACAAAATCAGAAACACGTTGAATAAACTCTGCATTTTCATTTTCCAAGATTGTTTTTAGCAACGCTAATTTGGCAGCTTGTATATTCATTTTCGGCGGTTTTAAACAAACTTACAAAAAATCACACATTACGACTTCGTGTGAATACTCCAATTCACGATGTTCATTTGCGCAAGAATTGCTTAGGCTGCGGCAGCCCATATTTTTTTTGCCCTAAATTGGTTACTTTCGCATGCATAATTTTAGTACAAAATTTTGTTTCCAACCTATTCACATCTCGATTTAGCCGCTACCGCAGACGAAATTGCCTCGTTTTGGGAAGAACACCTGGTTTTTGAGGCAAGTGTTGATACTCGCGAGGGAAGACCGCCATTTGTTTTTTATGAAGGACCCCCTTCGGCAAATGGATTGCCTGGAATCCACCACGTTTTAGCGCGCGCACTCAAGGATATTTTTTGCCGATATAAAACCCAACAGGGATTTCAAGTAAAGCGAAAAGCGGGTTGGGATACACATGGGTTGCCCGTTGAGCTTGGCGTTGAAAAAGAACTTGGCATTACTAAAGAAGATATTGGCAAAACCATTAGCGTTTCGGACTACAACAAGGCTTGCCGAGAGGCGGTAATGCGCTATACGGATGTGTGGAACGACCTCACCCAAAAAATGGGTTATTGGGTAGATATGGATGATCCGTACATTACCTACACTTCAAAATATATGGAATCGGTGTGGTGGTTGCTTGCCACGCTCTACAACAAAGGACTGATTTATAAAGGCTACACCATTCAGCCCTATTCCCCTATGGCAGGAACTGGACTTTCGTCTCACGAACTCAACCAACCCGGTTGCTACCGAGATGTGAGCGACACTTCCGTGACGGCACAGTTCAAAACCATTAAAACATCACTGCCCGAATCGCTTCAAGCCAGTATACCCCTCCATATTTTGGCATGGACAACAACCCCTTGGACACTTCCTTCCAATACCGCACTTACCGTGGGACCAAAAATCAATTATGTGGTGGTACAGACATTTAATCAATACACCCACAAACCCATTCGCATCCTACTTGCGGAAAAGCTTATTACAAAACAATTTGGGAAAAAGTATGTTGAGGTCAGTTCACAAAAAGAATTAGATCAATACGATAAGGCTAGTAAAACCATTCCATATTTGACGGAACAGCACATTGCTGGCGCAGATTTGGTAGGGATTCGCTACGAGCAATTATGGGAAGAAGCACCGCTGCCGCATCAGAACCCTGAAGATGCTTTTCGTGTAATTGCGGGAGATTTTGTTACCACAGAAGACGGAACGGGAATCGTACATACCGCACCCACTTTTGGTGCCGATGATGCCAAAGTAGCCAAAGACGCCACACCTCCTGTGCCTCCGTTACTTATTTTAGACGAAAACGAAAACCCTGTCCCTCTAGTCGACTTGCAAGGTAAGTTTAGAACCGAAGTAGGCTTGGTTGGTGGAAAATTCGTCAAAAATGAATATTACCTTGAGGGCGAAGCCCCCGAAAAATCGGTAGATGTCGAAATTGCCATTCGCCTCAAGGAAGAAAACAAAGCCTTTAAGGTAGAAAAATACGTACACAGCTATCCACACTGTTGGCGCACCGATGCTCCAGTGCTATACTATCCGCTAGATTCGTGGTTTATCAAGGTGCAAGGGCACAAAAACCGCATGGTGGAATTGAATCAAACGATTCAATGGAAACCCGCCAAAACAGGTGAGGGTCGCTTTGGAAATTGGCTGGCAAATGCGAATGACTGGAACTTGTCTCGCTCCCGCTTTTGGGGTATTCCACTGCCCATTTGGCGCACCTCAGACGGAGACGAAACGCGTGTGATAGGCTCTGTTGAGGAGTTAAAAACAGCCGTTGAAGAGGCCGTTGCTGCAGGACTAATGTTAAAGAATCCATTTGCGGATTTTGTCTCTGGCGATATGTCAGAACGTAATTATGCTCAAGTGGATTTGCACAAGGATACTGTCGATGAATTGGTGCTGTTAAGCAAATCGGGGAAACCTATGTATCGAGAATCCGACCTTATTGATGTGTGGTTTGATTCCGGAGCTATGCCTTATGCGCAATGGCATTATCCATTTGAGAACAAAGAAAAAATTGATGAAGGCACTGCCTTCCCGGCAGATTATATTGCTGAGGGCGTTGACCAAACTCGCGGATGGTTTTATACGCTTCACACCATTGCTACCTTGGTTTTTGATTCCGTAGCCTATAAAAATGTGGTGTCAAATGGATTGGTTTTGGACAAAAACGGACAGAAAATGTCGAAACGCTTGGGCAATGCCGTTGATCCATTTGAAACCTTAAAAAAATACGGTCCCGACGCCACACGCTGGTATATGATTAGCAATGCTAATCCGTGGGACAACCTTAAATTTGACATTGAGGGGATAGAGGAGGTTAGACGCAAATTCTTTGGTACACTCTATAATACCTATTCGTTTTTTAGCCTGTATGCCAATATCGACGGATTTACTTTTTCAGAAGATGAAATTCCACTTGCTGAACGTTCTGAAATTGACCAATGGATTTTGTCGGAATTGCACAGTCTAATCCAAAAAACGACAGCGCATTTTGATGCGTACGAACCTACACGCGCTTGCCGCGCCATTTCACACTTTGTTACAGAAGATTTAAGCAACTGGTATGTGCGTTTGTGTCGTCGTCGTTTTTGGAAAGGTAGCTACGAAGCGGATAAAATTGCTGCCTATCAAACCCTATACGAATGTTTGTTGAGTGTGGCAAAAATGATGGCGCCTGTAGCTCCCTTTTATGCCGACCGATTGTATCAAGATTTGAACGGAATCAGCAAACGGGAAACAGCTACTTCCGTGCATTTAGCATTTTATCCAAAATCAAACACTGCATATATAAATGCTGAATTGGAGCAAAAAATGCAGCGTGCACAAAAGATTACCTCTCTGGTATTGTCGTTGCGGAAACGTGAAAAAATCAAAGTGCGCCAACCCCTACAACGTATTATGATTCCGGTTTTGGACGAAGCAGCGCGTCAACAAGTTGAGGCAGTTTCGGCACTTATTGCCGCCGAAGTAAATGTGAAAGCGGTTGAACTGTTAGACGATAGCTCATCTATTTTGGTCAAAGAAGTTAAGCCAAACTTTAAGACCTTAGGACCTCGATTTGGTAAAGACATGAAAGTTGTGGGGCAAGCCATCCAAACCCTTACCGATACCCAAGTGCAGGAGTTGGAACAAAAAGGTATGCTAACTATTGACTTAAATGATAAAAGTTGTATTTTAGAAGTTACCGATGTGGTCATCACCTCAAAAGACGTAGCCGGTTGGTTGGTTGCATCAGAACAAGGGGTTACCGTTGCGCTAGATGTTCAAATGACAGATGAACTTCGTTTGGAAGGGATGGCGCGTGAGTTGGTAAACAGATTGCAGCATATGCGAAAAGACCTCGGCTTTGATGTTACAGACACCATTGAGGTTACGCTAGAAGAAAGTGATGAATTAACTGCTATTTTAAATCAAAACAAAGCGTATATTCAGCACGAAATTTTGGCGACTGCGATTCATGTGGTCAAAAAGATGGGTAACGAAGCAGTTAACGTATCATTTGATTCGTTGCACACGCAGGTAGAAATGGTTAAATCATAACAAATACCATTATGGAACAAAAAAACCGATACACCGATGAAGCCCTTCAAGAGTTTAAGGGACTTATAGAAGAAAAAATCGCGAAGGCACAGCACGATCTAGAGCTTATTAGAAGTGCCTACATGAACGACGGGAACAATGGCACCGATGATACGGCACCTACGTTTAAGGCGTTTGAGGAAGGTTCAGAAACCATGTCTAAAGAGGCGAACACACAATTGGCATTACGCCAAGAAAAATTTATTCGCGACTTGAAAAATGCGCTTATCCGCATAGAAAACAAAACCTATGGCGTGTGCCGTGTTACGGGGAAACTCATCAACAAAGAGCGCTTAAAGCTTGTTCCCCACGCCACACTGAGCATTGAGGCGAAAAACATGCAGCGTTAGTTGTATGACGCTTCGCAAACTTGCCTGGATTGTATGTGCTGTACTGATAGTTGATCAGGCATTAAAAATATACATTAAACTCAATTACTCCCTTACATTTTACGGCAGTGATGCTATTGTAGACTGGGGATGGTTTCGATTGCTTTTTGTAGAAAATAAAGGCATGGCATGGGGCGCAAGGCTCAATGATATTTTGCCGTTTATTTCTGACAAAACCGCTAAACTTTTACTAAGCATTTTCCGGTTGTTGGCAGTTTCTGCAATAGGGTATTGGTTGGTTCGCGCGGCAAAATTACAAGCGCCTAAAGGGCAACTTATAGCAGTATCGCTCATTTTTGCAGGGGCGTTGGGCAACATTATCGACTCGGTGTTTTACGGCGTGCTTTTTTCTGACAGTTATGGACAAATGGCCACTTTTTTACCTGCCGAAGGGGGTTACGCACCCTTGCTTTTTGGGCACGTGGTTGACATGTTTCAATTTCCCATGGTTTCATGGATTTGGCCACAGTGGTTTCCGTTTGTCGGGGGCGAAAGCTTTACCTTTTTTGAGCCTGTTTTTAACATCGCTGATAGTGCGATTAGTGTTGGGGTGGGTTTGCTGCTGCTACAATCTCGAAACGCCTCAAAATAAATACACCTTTTCAGGAGTAACCGCAATATCTAGCAAATAGTCTTTTTCATTTGCATCTTCAATGGTTTCAACAACATCAAAAGCCGATACCCCAATGGTTTTTACATTTTTAGCACAACGCGCCAAGAACCTGTCGTAATAGCCTTTTCCATATCCCACACGATGTCCATGTTGGTCAAAACACAATAGCGGAACAATAATAGTTTCTATGTTTTTGGGGGAGATAAAAGCGTTGCTATCAGGCTCTAAAATACCCCATTCGTTTGGCGTGAGGGACATTTCTTTGGCCCACAAAACGGCTTCCATGTGCCCATTGGCATCAACCACTTTGGGCACACAAATAGGATGGTTTTCAAAGTGTTCAAACCAATTGCGCATGGGCAGTTCACCGTGTAAGGGACTATCAAAATACAGCATTAAAAGCCCGTCTGTTATAAGATTTTGAGCAATAAGCTGTTTAAGAATTTGAGCACTTGCAGCTGCCAATTCTTTTGAAGAAAGGGCTTGCCGTTTTGCCCGATATTGTTTGCGTAATGCGGCTTTGTTTGGCATGTTTAAAGATAGCCATTTCACAGGTAAGTTTTTGTACTTTAGTAACCATGACAAAAGCAGTACTAAAACATCAACTGGCATCGCTACCTAACGAGCCTGGGGTGTATCAGTACTACAACGAATCGGGAGAAATTATTTATGTTGGGAAGGCAAAAGACCTTAAAAAACGCGTGTCTTCTTATTTTAGAAAACAAGTGGACTCACGCAAAACCCGAAACCTTGTCAATGCGATCCACAGCCTAAAACACATTGTGGTGCCAACCGAATCGGATGCGCTGATTTTGGAAAATACGCTCATTAAGGAGCACCAACCCAAATACAATATTCTCCTTCGAGACGACAAAACCTACCCTTGGATTTGTATTAAAAAAGAACGATATCCCAGAGTATTTGCCACACGAAAAATTATTCAAGACGGTTCGGAATATTTTGGCCCTTTTACCAATGCCAAAACCGTTCGGGTGTTGTTGGAGCTTATCAATGAGTTGTATTCGCTTCGCACGTGTCATTACGATTTAAGCTCTGAAAATGTGGCAAGCGAAAAGTATAAGGTCTGTTTGGAGTTCCATATTGGAAATTGTTTGGCTCCATGTGTCGGTAAACAAACCACTGCGCATTACAATGAGGCGGTTGGTCATATTCGCAACATTTTGCAGGGAAAGTTTAGGCAGGTAAACGAAGCCTTTACCAAAGAAATGAATGCCGCTGCTGCTGCCTTACAGTTTGAACACGCCCAAAAAATCAAGCTTAAAATGGAGGCCTTGCAGCACTATCAGGCGAAGTCTGCTGTGGTAAGTGCCAAAATAAATGCCGTTGATGTGTGTACAATAGTATCTGACGAAACCTCAGCTTTTGTGAATTTTTTACAGATATCTTACGGTGCCATAGTGCGTTTTCACAACATGACTTTTAAAAAGAAACTTGATGAAACCGATGCCGAGCTTTTGCGTGTGGCGGTAGTAGAATTGCGCCGAAGATTTGCATCCACTTCCAAAGAAATTCTCCTTCCTTTTGAACTCGATTTGGGCGATACGGTTCGTGTTAGTGTTCCTAAAATTGGTGAAAAAAAGCAATTGCTTAGTTTGTCGTTACGCAATGCAAAACAAAGCCGATTGGAGCAACTCAAACAAATAAAAATCACTGACCCCGAACAACACAGCCAGCGCATCATGGCGCAAATGCAACGTGATTTGCGGTTGTCTGAACCGCCTGTTCACATTGAGTGTTTTGACAATTCCAACATACAAGGGAGCAACCCCGTAGCGGCGTGTGTGGTGTTTAGAAACGGAAAGCCCAGTAAGAAAGAATACCGCCATTTTGGAATTAAAACTGTCGAAGGACCCGATGATTTTGCCTCAATGGAGGAGGTTGTGTATCGGCGGTATAAACGTTTACTCAATGAGGGAGAGCCTTTGCCCCAACTTGTGGTCATTGATGGGGGCAAAGGGCAGCTCAGTGCTGCCCTGAAAAGTTTTGATGTGCTTGGCATCCGTGGTAAGGTTGCCATTTTGGGCATTGCCAAACGTTTGGAAGAACTCTATTTTCCAAACGATCCAATTCCCCTATATTTGGATAAGCGTTCAGAAACCTTACGGATTGTGCAGCAACTCCGTAACGAGGCACACCGATTTGGCATTCGTTTACACCGAAATAAACGCAGTAAAGGAGCTATTAACTCTACTTTGGAAAGTATCCCCGGAGTAGGCGAGAAAACAGCAACCGAACTGTTGAAAATGTTTAAATCGGTAAAGCGTATTAAGGCAGCAACGCAAGAAGAATTAACCCAAATACTTGGCCCTATGAAGGCAAAAATCATTTATGAATACCTACACCCTGAAACGACTTAGCACTCTCTTTTTTTGTTGTTCTTTTTTGATGACATTTGCTCAGCCCAAAGACGTAAAGGTAGGCTTAGTGTTGAGTGGTGGAGGTGCAAAGGGCATGGCGCATGTGGGAGTACTAAAAGAAATAGAGCGCGCAGGGGTTCGTATTGATTACATAGGGGGAACAAGTATGGGCGCCATTGTGGGTGGATTGTATGCCTGTGGGTATTCAGCCGTTCAGTTGGAGCAACTCCTTTTGGAGTTGGATTTAAATGATATTATCAGTGATAATTATGACCGTACCGCAAAATCCTTTGACACCAAAGAAGACGATGAACGTTATGCAATGACCTTGCCTATGGTCAAGGGAAAAATCCAGTTTCCATTATCCCTTTCTAAAGGACAAAACACCTACAACCTGTTGGTACAGTTGATGCACGAGCAGCGTAATATTCACGATTTTAGCAAGTTACCCATCCCCTTTTATTGTATTGCTACAGATATTAACAACGGAGAAAAGGTGCTTTTGGAAAAGGGATTCTTGCCGCTAGCGATAAATGCCAGTAGTGCTTTGCCCACTATTTTTTCTCCTGTTAACGTAAACGATCGTCTCTTAATTGATGGCGGTGTTGCTGATAATTACCCCATAGATGAAATGCTTCAAAAAGAAATGGATGTAATTATTGGAGTTGACACCCAAGTAGATATCGCCTCATCGGTTAGCCCAACAACCTTTTCAGAAGTGTTGGTGCGCATAGGTAGCTTTAGAACCGAAAAAACCATGCCGCCAAAAAAGGCAAAAACAAGCATTTATATCCGCCCAGAAGTCCATGACTACAACATGCTTTCTTTTTCAGAACAAGAAGCCATAGTCAAAAAAGGAGAAGATGCCGGAAAAGCCGTTTTTTCTCAGCTTAAACAACTTGCTACACAGCAAAAACCAGTTGACCGCCCGCCTAAAAAAATTCCAGATTCGTTTCAATTGGACAGACTTTCCATTTCTACAATACCGAACTACAAGCTGAACTATTTATTAGGTAAAATTAGGCTAAAGCCTAACGATTCGTATCGTTTTAAAAAGCTACAAGACGGGATGAGTAACTTAGCAGCAACACATAATTTTGATGCGTTCCGATACACATTAAAAACCCAAAACGGGGGTGAGACATTGACGCTTGATTTGCCTGAAGCCAAACATACCACTTTTTTTAGGGGGGGATTGCATTATGATGACCTTATGGGGGGCAGTGCACTTGTAAACCTTACCCAAAAGCGTGTTCTTACAAAAAACGAAGCGGTTTCTTTGGATTTGATTTTTGGGGAATATTTTAGGTATGCCTTTTCCTATTTTATTGATAAAGGGGTGTTTTGGAGTATTGGATTGAGTGCAACCCTAAATCAATTTGACACCAAAGCCCCTTTTGATGTTGGAATTTTTGGTTCCCCAACAACTTTTGAAGCACAAAGTACACACGGGTTTGTTCAAAAAAACACGCTTTATGCGCAAACCCTATTTCAGGAGGAAATGGTCTTAGGGGTTGGCGTTTCTCATCAAAAAAATAATTTTAAAACCAACTTATTTAACCCCGAAAGCGGACGGTTTCTTTACGCAGACAACGCAGATTATTACAGCACCTACGGATACTTAAAGATTGACACCCGAGACAATGCTTTCTATCCTAATCAGGGAGGTTTTTTTGAAGGGCATGCAGAATATTTTTTCAGCCAAAAATCAGTGCAACCTTTTGGAATGTTCACCCCCTTTTTGGTCGGCAAAGCCGAAATGGGAGTGGCAGTGCCACTACATAAAAAATGGACGGTTTCTTTTAATACTATGGGCGGATTCACTATTGGTAATGCAAATACTCCGACGTTCGATTTTAGACTTGGCGGATATGGAAACGCACCGGTATTAAATTTTCAGCCATTTGTAGGATTGCCACAGCAGCAAATCCGCGGCGATAGTTATGTAAAGGGAGAAGTCGTTATGGATTATGAGTGGCTCACACGACACCACATGCGGCTGTTGCTTCATTCGGCGATTGTAGAAAACGATATTTTTAGCACCTCACAGTGGGCAAAAAAACCTGATTTTTTTGGTCTAGGTTTGGCATACGGTTTGGAGACCTTTGCAGGACCGCTTGAAATTACCACCGCATATAGCCCACAGTTAGGAAAGTTGGTGTATCACGCAAGTTTTGGATGGCGATTTTAATCTGAAGATAAATGCTTTTACGTACTTTTGCTCACATGACACTTAATCGATGGTTTTGGGGAGGATTGCTTTTGTGTTCGCAATACTTTTTTGCCCAGCAACCTCAAGAGAATGTTCGTGCCACAATTCTTGAAAACAGTCCAAAAGCGCACAGTGCTTTTCATGGCGGAGAATGGTTCAAGTTTCGTATCCATTACGGCATTTTCAACGCAAGCTATGCTACTATTCACCTCAACGAAACCCTTTGGGAAGGCAAACCAGTCTTTCACGCCAAAGCCGTGGGCAAAACCACGGGATTAGCCCGATGGTTTTTTAAGGTCGATGATTATTATGACTCCTATTTCACAAAAGATGCAGTTCAACCGCTATATTTTATTCGAAACATTAACGAAGGGGGCTACAAAAAACACGTAACCATTCGATTTAACCACCAAGACGCTAGCGCTAAGGTTAATGACATTCTAAACAATAAAAAAGGAACATACGCCACCAAACCCAATGTTCAAGACCTTATTTCGTGTTTCTACTTTTTACGTAATCAGCTGGATGTTTCCTCGATTAAAAAGGATGAATTTGTTGTGGTAAATTTATTTTTCGATGCATCGAATTATGCATTTAAGTTTAAGTTTTTAGGTACAGAAACCATTAAAACCAAATTTGGAGTTGTGAAATCGCTAAAATTTAGACCTTATGTTCAGTCGGGTCGTGTGTTTCGCAGCAATGAAAGTATTACCCTTTGGGTAAGCGATGACCAAAATAAAATCCCCTTACGCTTACAAGCAAGTTTACGTGTTGGCAGCATCACCGCAGACTTGGATGAATTTAAAGGACTTAAAAATCCATTTGAAATTGTTGTTCAGAACTAGTACGTTTTTTTCCTTTATTGCCGTAGTTGTTATTGCTGCTTGTAGTGGCACCACAAAAGAAACTGCCAAAACATTACCTCCACCTGAGCCCGATGTTTTTGCTTTTGGGTATAACCTCAACGACTACCAAGTTGTGCGAGACACGGTTCAAAAAGGAGACACCTTTGCCGATATTTTTCTGGAAAACGGATTTTCCTATCCGCAGATTTACAACATTAATAGTCGTACTAAAAAACAGTTTAATTTTAGAAAAATCCAACCAAAAAAACCCTACACGTTTTTATTTGATAAAGATTCGCTGGCAAGCCCTGTGGCGTTTATCTATCAACCCTCAATGTTGGATTATGTGGTGGTGCATTTGCAAGATTCTATCTATGCCGAAAAGCGTCATAAAGAAGTTAAGTTGCGCACCTTTGAGGCGCAAGGGGTTATTACAAGCTCGCTATCTGAAACCCTAGAAGCCCAACGGCTAAGTCCCCTTTTGGCGTATGATTTGTCTGATATTTATGCGTGGAGCATTGACTTTTTCCGCCTCGAAAAAGGAGATCGATTTAAAATAGTATACTCTCAAAAATATGTTGACGATTCCATTTATGTAGGACTGAATCGCATTCATGCCGCGTATTTTGAACATCGCAATAAACCTTATTACGCTATTGAGTTTGAATCGGATCCCGACCGCGGCATAACTGAATTTTTTGATGATAAAGGCAAAAATTTACGCCGTGCATTTTTGCAAGCACCCGTACAGTTTTCACGGATTTCGTCCCGCTACAATTTACGCCGTCGCATTGCTTATTATGGGGGCACCAAGCCGCATTACGGCACCGATTTTGCCGCACCTGTGGGAACACCCATTCGCACTACCGCAAGCGGAACCGTCGTTGCCTCAGGCTATACCCGAGGGAACGGCAATTACGTGACTATACGGCACAACGGCACCTACCGCACACAATACCTACACATGAAAAAACGCATGGTGCGCAAAGGACAACGTGTGCAACAAGGCGATATTATTGGCACAGTAGGCATGACGGGCTACACCTCAGGACCACACGTGTGCTATCGCTTTTGGAAAAACGGCAAGCAAGTAGATCCGTTTAGGCAAAAACTACCCGAAGCAAAACCCATTAATCCTAAATTAAAAGCGCAATATATGGTTCATATGGAGCCTTTAAAAGAAACCTTGGACTGTATCCAATTTTACGAACCCGAAACACAAAGTTAATTATGTCATTTCCCAATACCAACCCCACAACAACCGCAAGCTGGAAGAAATTAGCAGCTTTAGCAAATTCCCAAAAAACCTTACAAGAACACTTTGCTGCAGATGCTTCTAGGGCTGAAAAATTTTCCATTTTATGGGAGCAGTTTTTTGTAGACTACTCAAAAAATCATGTTGATAAAGATATTTTTGACACACTTATAACCCTTGCACAAGAAACAGGTCTCGAGCAAGCCCGAACCGCTTACTTTAGTGGTGCAGCCATCAACCAAACAGAAGGGCGCGCGGTATTGCATACTGCCCTTAGGGAAGCGCCAAGTGCTAGCATTCACGTAGATGGCGCGAATGTGATTCCTGAGGTGTATAAGGTGCGCAAACAGATTCGAACATTTAGCCAATCGGTTATTGACGGAAGCAAAAAGAGTGCCTCGGGCGAAGCCTTTACCGATGTAGTAAACATTGGTATTGGCGGCTCAGATTTGGGCCCCGTTATGATTACCGAAGCCTTGGCGTATTATAAAAATCATCTTAATGTACATTTTATCTCAAATGTTGATGGCGATCATGCGATGGAGGTGCTCAAAAAAGTAAATCCGGCAACAACTCTTTTTGTTGTGGTATCTAAAACCTTTACCACGCAAGAAACATTGACCAATGCCAATACCGCCAGAAAGTGGCTTGTTGAGGCTTTGGGTGCCGATGCGGTTGCGGCGCATTTTGTCGCAGTTTCTACTAACCTTGATGCCATTGAAGCTTTTGGCATTCAGCCCGAAAATGTTTTCCCGATGAACGATTGGGTAGGCGGTCGTTTTTCGCTTTGGAGCGCAGTGGGCTTGTCTATTGCCTTGGCGGTAGGCCCCGACCATTTTGAGGAATTGCTCGATGGGGCGCATCAAATGGACAACCATTTTGCAGAAGCACCCTTAGCAGAAAACATCCCTGTAGTTTTAGCCCTACTGACCGTTTGGTATAACAGCTTTTTGGGAGCACAATCTGAAGCCATTATTCCGTATACACAATACTTGCATCGTTTACCAGCCTATTTGCAGCAAGGTATCATGGAAAGCAACGGAAAGTCTGTGGATAGAAATGGTGAAACGGTCACGTATGAAACGGGAAATATTGTTTGGGGAGAGCCTGGAACAAATTCACAACATGCCTTTTTTCAATTGATGCACCAAGGAACGAAGTGTATTCCAGCGCATTTTATTGGATTTGTACAATCGTTACACGGCAACACAGACCATCACGACAAACTCATGGCAAACTTTTTTGCACAAACGGAAGCCCTTATGAATGGCAAAACGGAAGCGCAAGTGCGTGAAGAGTTACATCAAAAAGGAATGCAGGGAGATGCCCTTGAAAAGTTGGTGCCATTTAAAATTTTCACGGGTGACAAACCTACAACCACATTGCTTATAGACAAACTCACGCCCAAAACGTTGGGCGCTTTGGTAGCCATGTATGAGCACAAAATTTTTGTGGAAGGCGTGGTGTGGAACATCTTCAGTTACGACCAGTGGGGCGTAGAATTAGGCAAGCAGTTGGCGAATGTTATTTTAAAAGAATTTGAGGGCTCACAAGAAGAGTCCCACGACGTTTCAACAAAGCAATTGCTTACGCGCTATCAACAATCCAAAGGCTGAATGTCTTTGAGGCGGAGTTGAACGGAAACATTTCCTTGCCAATGGTTTTCCTCTAAGGCAAAAGCAATGCGAAGTGGTGTTCCGCTTTTTACAAGTGAAAGCTTATCGCCCAATCCAAAACCAATAGCATCTATGGGGGAATGATTTCCATGGACAAAACGTGCTTTAAGATGAGCGTTATCTTTCCCTACTGTTTTGGCAGTACCGTTATCCATAACCCCCTCTGTGAAAAACACAGGACTTTTGTTTTCTGGTCCAAAGGGTTCCATTTGCTGTAATATGCGCAATAGCTTTGGGGTAATGGCATCAAAAGGTAGGTGGGCATCTACTTCCAAAAGAGGCGCTTTTTGTTCAGGCGCAATGGAGTTGTTTACGTGCTGTTCAAAAGCCATTTTAAACGTTTTATAATCGCTTTCTTTTAGCGTTACGCCTGCTGCATATTTGTGTCCGCCAAACTGAATAATATGTGCGCTACAGGCTTCTATAGCGGCATAAATATCAAACTCTCGCACCGATCGTGCCGAGGCTGCCAATATACCCGATCCTGCTTTTGTAAACACCAGTGTTGGGCGGTAATATTTTTCGATAAGTCTTGAGGCTACAATACCAATGACTCCTTTGTGCCAATGGGGCGCAAAGACCACAGAAGCGGCATTTTCCGTTTCTGCATTTGCTTCAATTTGCGCAAGCGCTTCTTGTGTAATTTCCTGCTCTACATTCCTACGAGAGGTGTTAAATTCCTCAATAGCTTCGGCGATGTTTATGGCTTCTTTGTCTGTAGTTGATAGCAATAATTCTACAGCAAACAATCCGTGTTTCATCCGCCCTGCAGCATTGATTCGTGGTGCCATCCCAAAGACCACATCCGAGATAAGTTGTCCGCTTGTTTTATCCCGCATAAGGGCTTTTAGCCCGGGCCTGGGAGCTGCATTGAGTTGTTGAAGCCCCAAAAAAGCTAAGGTGCGGTTCTCGTCTGTAATGGGAACAATATCGGCGGCAATAGCAACGGCAACAAAATCTAAATAGGGAATTAATGCATCTAGTTCACCTCCTTTTTTATGCACAATTCCTTGCATGAGTTTAAACCCAACCCCGCAACCACATAATTCTTTGTAAGGATAAGCACAATCACTGCGTTTTGGGTCTAAAACAGCCAATGCCTTGGGAAGTTTTTCGCCTGGGGTATGGTGGTCACAAATGATGATATCAATTCCTAGCGATGTGGCATAGTCCACCAATTCCACGGCTTTGACACCACAATCGAGCGCAACGATGCAGCGGATATTTTCACGATTTGCGGTGTCTATCCCTTGTTTTGAAAGTCCATAGCCCTCGGCGTAGCGGTCTGGAATATAGGGGCTAACATCTATACCATGTTCTTGCAAAAAATGGCTAAGCATTGCCACAGAAGTGGTTCCATCAACATCGTAATCACCAAAAACCATAACCCGCTCTTTTTGCTGTATGGCGTGTGCTAATCGCGACACGGCTTTGTCCATGTCTTGCATCAAAAAGGGGTCGTGCAGTTGCCCGATATGCGGTCTAAAATAGGCTTTTGCCTTTTCAAAGGTGACAACACCTCGTTGGGCTAATAATGTTGCTACGACTGCATCTACGCCCAAACATTCTTGTAGATGTGAGACCGTGGCTTTTTCGGGTGTAGGTTTGTCAATCCAACGCATATCAAGTTCCTTCAACAACAATGACAAATTCGCCTTTTGGGGGCGTCTGGGTAAAATGTTCCCTTAGTGTTGTAAGGCTTCCCCTTAGCGTTTCTTCAAATTTTTTGGAAAGTTCTCTGGACACACTTGCCTTTCGGTCTTCTCCAAGCTGCTCGGCAAGTTGGGTTAGTGTTTTTACCAATCGGTGTGGGGATTCGTAAAACACCATAGTCCGTTCTTCTTGTCCAAGTGCTTGAAGACGGGTTTGACGCCCTTTTTTTTGAGGTAAGAATCCTTCAAACACAAAGCGTTCAGAGGGCAATCCACTTAGAGTCAATGCTGGAATGACTGCGGTTGCTCCAGGAAGTGCATGTACAGCAATTTCTGCTTCCACACACGCCCGAACCAACAAAAATCCAGGGTCAGAAATACCCGGACTTCCTGCATCGGAAACCAACGCCATACAGCCCCCTAAAGCCAATTCATTGATGATTTTGGGCAATGATTTATGCTCGTTATGCATGTGGTAGGAACGCATGGGTGTATCAATAGCATAGTGTTTTAGCAGCTTTCCTGTGGTTCGGGTATCTTCAGCCAAAATAAGGTCAGCACTTTTTAGCACGTCTAGTGCCCTCAGCGTAATATCTCCTAAATTTCCAATGGGTGTTGGTACCAGCCAAAGCCCTTGTTCTATGTTATGTGCTGTGCGGTTTTCCACAGGATTATATTATTCGGGTATTATTCGTACAAACGGGTAACATGCGCCAAAAAAGCTTCTACCTCTTGTTTTTTTCCGCTCCAATCGTAGTCGGGACGTATTTGTTGTTCAATAAACGTCATTGCTTCTTCGGCACTTTCTTTGGAGTTAAGCATAGACATCACCCGTTGATAATCGATGTTGTTTCCTTCAAATAGACTTTTCACAAAAGGGTCTTCAACCAATTCAAAAGAGGCTTCCTCTACAGGTTGTTGCAACATTTCCTCAAGTGCAGAGGGAGTGTTTGAATTTTCAACAACGGGCGCAGGTTCTTCTTCCTTTGGCGGGGAGGTGAGCTCAATTATTTCCAAGGCTTTTGCTTGTATATCTGCAATGCTCATACGATTTCTGTTGCGCAGAATTTCATGCGCTAGACTCATCAACTCCTTTTCGGCGGTGCTATGAATAACTTTTTCTTCTTCCATAATTTTGGCTGCCTAAATTTAATACTTTTGAATGGTTCTCACGCATTTGTCAGTGGGAAGTATAAAAGTAACACATGTTTGTTGAAAACACTTTGCATCGCGACCCTTCATTTGGCTGGATTGAAGTCATCACGGGCGCTATGTTTTCGGGCAAAACAGAGGAACTTATCCGAAGGCTAAAACGCGCCAAATTTGCCAATCAAAAAGTAGCGATATTTAAGCCTGAAGTAGACACGCGCTATGATGAAGACATGGTGGTTTCTCACGACGCCAATGCCATTCTTTCCACAGCAGTTCCTGCGGCGGTAAACATTCGTTTGCTAGCCGACAATTGCGATGTAGTGGGCATAGACGAAGCCCAGTTTTTTGATGATGAAATTGTAACAGTATGCAACGATTTGGCAAACAAAGGGGTACGTGTAATTGTAGCAGGATTGGATATGGATTTTAAAGGAAATCCGTTTGGACCTATGCCTAACTTAATGGCAGTGGCAGAATATGTAACCAAGGTTCATGCAATTTGTACACGAACGGGGCAATTGGCGCATCACAGTTTTCGAAAATCGGAAAACGACAAGCTTGTGATGCTGGGTGAAACCGATGAATATGAGCCGCTAAGTAGAGCTGCTTTTTATAATGCTATGAGCAAAGACAAAGGAGGTAAAGTGGAGGAGCATTCAAAAGAAATGTTACCCAAAAAAAAGAAAAAGGCTTAGGGAATATGCGCGAAACACTACTTGAAATTCACTTGCCCAACCTAAGGCACAATTACCAATTTCTACGAAAACGACTGTCATCTAATACCAAACTTTTGGGAGTTATCAAAGCCTTTGGCTATGGTAGTGATGCCATTGCCGTGGCGAAGTGCCTTTCTGCCTGTGGTGCCGACTATTTTGCAGTGGCGTATGTGCATGAGGGTGTGGCACTCAGAAAAGCGGGAATTAAAACACCCATTTTGGTGCTACATCCGCAAGAACCAAATTTAAATACGCTCATTGAATATAAGCTTGAGCCAGGGCTTTACAGCCAACGTATTTTTGTTGCGTTTCTTCATGCATTAAAGCAAACGAACACAGAAAACTATCCCGTTCATCTAAAATTTAACACAGGACTCAACAGATTGGGATTTCACCCCAGTCAAGTTAAGGAGCTATTGACTTTGTTGGAGCAAAACAAGCAACTGCAGTTAAAAGGGGTGTATTCGCATTTGGCGGCTTCTGACGATTTGAACGAAGACACCTATACCAATCAACAATTAACCACTTTTGAAGCCCTAGTAAAAAACATAAAACCCAAATATCCCGATACCCTTTTTCATGTGCTAAATACTTCTGGGGTTATGCATTATCCGCAGGCACAATACGATATGGTACGCACGGGGATTAGCCTTTACGGCTATGGCAACGACCCGGAAGTGGACGCACAACTCAAACCCGTATTGACCCTTAAAACCGTCATTTCGCAACTACATACGCTTGAAAAAGGGGCTTCGTTGGGCTACAACCGCGCCTTTATTGCGAAAGAAGTCACCAAAACGGCAACGCTTCCCATTGGGCATGCCGACGGTATTGGACGTATTTACGGCAACGGCAACGGTTATGTTTGGATACACGGCAAAAAAGCCCCCATTTTGGGCAATGTGTGTATGGATATGATTATGGTAGATGTTACGCATATTCCGTGCGCTGAAGGCGATGAGGTCATTGTTATTGGTCCAAATGCAAGTGCCGAAGCTTTGGCAAACCACGCAGGCACCATTTCCTATGAACTTATCACAGGTCTTTCCCAGCGTATTCAGCGGAGGATTATACGTTAATTGTTACAAATATAACAAACTGTTATTTTTTTGATAAAGCTGTTGTTCTATGCTGTATTCATGGACGAATAGCGTACTTTCGCAGCAAAATTTAAGATATGCGCGTAGCAGTAGTAGGTGCCACCGGAATGGTAGGCGAAGTCATGTTGCAAGTATTGGCAGAACGCCAATTTCCCATTACAGAACTCATTCCAGTTGCCTCGGCGCGTTCAGCAGGCAAGCAATTGGAGTATGAGGGGAAAATGTATACGGTGGTAACGCTTGAAGAAGCGATTGCCCTAAAACCAGATGTTGCCCTATTTTCTGCTGGAGGCGATACTTCATTGGCTTGGGCGCCCAAATTTGCAGACGTAGGTTGTACGGTTATTGACAATTCATCTGCGTGGCGCATGCACCCTAATCACAAACTTGTGGTTCCTGAAATCAACGCGGAGGTACTCACTGCCGAAGATAAAATTATTGCCAACCCCAACTGCTCAACCATTCAGATGGTAATGGCGCTTGCGCCCATTCACCGTGCGTTTGGCATTGAGCGTGTGGTGGTTTCCACGTATCAATCCATTACAGGAACAGGGGTAAAAGCAGTACAGCAACTTGAAAACGAATATGAAGGCAAAGCCGGTGAAATGGCATATCCTCACCCCATTCACAGAAACGCCTTACCCCATTGTGATGTGTTTTTAGACAATTTGTATACCAAAGAAGAAATGAAATTGGTCAACGAAACGCACAAAATTCTAGACCCCAACATTCGGGTAACGGCGACTGCGGTACGTATTCCCGTGGTGGGCGGTCACAGCGAATCGGTGAACCTTACGTTAAGCAACCCTGCCGAGCTAGAAGAAGTACGCAAAGTTCTTTCAGAAACACCTGGCGTAGTGGTACAAGACGACCTTAACAACAACGACTACCCTATGCCGCTTAATGCACATGGAAAAGACGAGGTCTTTGTTGGGCGTATCCGAAAGGACACTTCGCAAGACAATGGCTTAAACCTTTGGATTGTAGCCGATAACTTGCGTAAAGGCGCGGCGACCAACACTGTGCAAATTGCGGAATATTTAGTTCGCGCGGGATTGTTGTAAAAACGAATCTTTTATTCTTCCATTTCAAAATCCTCCATAAACTTGGTGGTATAATTTCCGGCAACATAGTCCGGATGATCCATCAGTTGACGGTGAAAAGGAATGGTCGTTTTTACGCCTTCAATAACAAACTCATCTAAGGCACGTTTCATTTTGTTGATTGCTTCCTCACGGGTTTGCGCCGTCGTAATTAGCTTGGCAATCATAGAATCGTAGTGTGGAGGAATCATATAGCCGCCATACACATGGGTATCCAAACGAACCCCATGCCCGCCAGGGGTGTGTAAGGTTTTTATCACTCCTGGAGATGGACGGAAGTCGTTATAGGGATCTTCTGCATTGATGCGACATTCAATGGAGTGTAACTTTGGCATATAGTTTTTACCCTCAATTGGTACTCCAGCAGCCACTTTGATTTGCTCCGCAATAAGGTCAAAATCTATCACTTGCTCAGTAATGGGATGCTCTACTTGAATACGGGTATTCATTTCCATAAAGTAGAAATTTCGGTGTTTGTCTACCAAAAACTCTACCGTTCCAGCCCCTTCATATTTAATGAATTCTGCAGCTTTTACGGCAGCAGCACCCATGTCCTCACGCAGTTTATCGGTCATAAAGGGCGATGGCGTTTCTTCAGTTAATTTTTGGTGGCGACGTTGCACGGAACAGTCGCGTTCAGACAAATGACAAGCCTTTCCAAAAGAGTCACCAACGACTTGAATTTCAATATGTCGTGGTTCTTCAATAAGCTTTTCCATATACATATCGTCGTTACCAAACGCAGCTTTTGACTCTTGACGGGCACTTTCCCAAGCTTTTTCCAAATCGTCTTCTTTCCAAACCGCACGCATTCCCTTACCACCACCACCGGCAGTAGCCTTGAGCATCACGGGATAGCCCACTTCTTTTGCCAATTTTTTGCATTCCTCAAGTGTTGGTATAATACCTTCAGACCCTGGAATGGTAGGTACGCCTGCTGCTTTCATTGTAGCTTTGGCAGTTGCTTTGTCTCCCATTTGTTGAATCATCTGGGCAGAGGCACCAATAAATTTGATTTTATGCTCTTCACAGATTTTAGAAAACTTCGCATTTTCAGATAAAAACCCATAACCAGGATGGATGGCATCGGCGTTGGTAATTTCAGCAGCAGCAATAATATTTGCCATTTTAAGATAGGATTCACTACTTGGCGGGGGACCTATACAGACAGCTTCGTCGGCAAAGCGAACATGCAAGCTGTCGGCATCTGCTTTGGAATAGACAGCTACGGTTTTGATACCCATTTCACGACAGGTACGGATGACACGTAACGCAATTTCGCCACGATTGGCGATAAGAATTTTTTTAAACATAAACCGGTTTTTTAAGCGGGGTCAATAATAAATAGTGGTTGATCAAACTCAACAGGAGATGAATCGTCCAACAAAATTTGAACAATTGTTCCGCTGGTTTCGGCTTCAATTTCGTTAAAGAGTTTCATGGCCTCAATCACACAAAGCGTATCCCCTTCACTAACGCGGTCACCAACCTCAACAAAGTTAGGCTTGTCTGGCGACGGCTTGCGGTAGAACGTTCCAATAATGGGGGATTTTACCGTATGTTGATTTGACGATGCTTCGGCAGCGGCAGGTACTGCAGCTGGAGCAACAGCAGGTGTAGCCACTACTTCAGGAGCTGGTGCAGCCATTACAGGGGCAGCTTGTTGGACAGCAGTTACAGGAGCAATAACTTCTCCTTTGTCTGTTTTAATCGTAATTTTTATATCTCCCATTTCAAGGCTTACTTCACTTGCGCCGGATTTGGCTACAAACTTTATCAGATTTTGGATTTCTTTTATTTCCATGGTTAATTGTTTTAGCTGTTATATGCCCACGTTAGGTAGATAGCTCCCCAAGTGAAGCCCCCGCCAAACGCGGTGAATAATAATTTTTGATTCTTTTTTAGTTTGCTTTCATAATCCCATAACAATAACGGTAATGTTGCTGCTGTAGTATTGCCATAGCGTTCAATATTGATAAGCATTTGCCCGTAGTCTAGATCTAAATTTTTTGCAATGGCATCTAAAATACGCTTATTTGCCTGATGTGCTACAACATAGTCAATATCTCCTTTACTTAGGTCATTTTGTTCTAATATCTGTTGGATGGCAGCGGTCATATTGGATACAGCAAATTTGAAAACAGGTCGCCCTTCTTGATGTAGAAAATGCTTTCGTTCCGATATCGTTTTTGCAGATGCAGGCATCATGGAGCCTCCCGCTTCGATTTTTAAAAATTCCCTGCCTTTTCCGTCCACACGGAGCACCTCGTCTTGAAGTCCAAGCCCTTCATCGTTAGGTTCAAAAAGCACAGCTCCTGCACCATCACCAAAAATTACACAGGTCGTACGATCGGTGTAGTCAATAATAGACGACATGGTATCGGCACCAATAAGAAGTACTTTTTTGTAGCGCCCCGAACAAATATGTGCCGAAGCAACGGACATGCCATACAAAAATCCAGAACAGGCACCCTGTAAATCGTAGCCAAAGGCGTTTGTTGCTCCCAATTCGGTAGTTACAAAAGCAGCTGTTGACGAAACGGGCATATCAGGTGTGGCGGTACTGACAATAACTAAATCTAGGGTTTTGGGATCAAGATTTTTCTTTTGAATAAGTTCTTTGGCAGCGGCAATTGCCATATAAGAAGTGCCTAGCGAAGTGGGTTTTAGAATTCGGCGTTCTTTGATACCTGTACGCGTAGTAATCCACTCATCGCTTGTGTCAACCATTTGCGCTAAAGCGTCATTGGTGAGCACATGCTCGGGAACGTAGCCTCCAACGGCGGTTATGGCTGCAGTTTTTGTAGTCATGTTAACCGAATTACACCGAAAGTATAATTCTACAAATTTTGGCGAAAATTAGTAAAAATAAGGGTATTTGTAGCAAAAAAAGCCCTAAATATTAGAAAAAGAGCTAAAAAAAGCGCCTTTTACGAAAGGCGCGTTGAGGTATTGTATAGGTGGTTCTACGCTTCTGCTTCCGCTGAATTGTCAATTAAAACCTTACCGCGATAGTATAATTTTCCTTCATGCCAGTGTGCACGGTGATACAAATGCGACTCACCCGTAGTGCTACATGTAGCAATTTGTGGTGCAACGGCCTTGTAGTGTGTGCGGCGTTTATCGCGACGCGTTTTGGATATTTTTCGTTTTG
>CAZSSZ010000004.1:0-5254 GCA_964609755.1 uncultured Flavobacteriaceae bacterium
CAATGCAAAGCAAATTATGTTAGAACGCATGACACAACCCCCTAGCTTACAGGAACTTTCAGATGAAATTGGACTGAGCCTAAAAAAACTTAAAGAGGGCTTTAAGCAACTTTACGGCAGTACGGTTTATCAGTTTGTGTTGGATTATAAAATGGATTACGCCAGACAACTTTTAGGTTCAGGATCACACAACGTAAACGAGGTTGCTTTGCAGCTTGGCTACAGCAATTCCAGTCACTTTATTGAGGCGTTTAAAAAGAAGTTTGGCACAACCCCAAAAAAATACCTATTGTCTGTATCTTCGTAACGAAAAATTGATGCTATGAAAGGAGTACTTCTGGTGAATTTGGGTTCGCCAAAAAGTCCTACACCCAAGGACGTTAAGCCCTATTTGGAAGAGTTTTTAATGGACGAACGCGTGATTGACGTACCCAAGTGGTTTCGTTCGTTTTTGGTGAAGGGTATTATTTTAAAAACCCGTCCAAAACGCTCGGCAAAAGCCTACAAAAAAATATGGTGGGACGAGGGCTCTCCGCTTATTGTACTCTCTGAACGACTACAAGAAAAAGTCGCTGCCAAAACCTCGGTGCCTATTGGTTTGGCGATGCGCTATGGCCAACCTTCTATTGCCTCTGGGCTTGAGGAATTGCATCAAAAAGGGGTTGATGAGGTGTTGTTGATTCCCTTATATCCGCAGCATGCCATGGCAACCACCGAAACCATTTTGGTGTTGGCAGAGGAAATTCGGGCAGCGCAGTACCCACACATGAAATTCACACACCTCCCAGCATTCTACCACCACGCTGATTATATTCGCGTGTTGTCGCATTCCATTCAAGAATATTTGCAAGACAAACCGTGGGAGCACTTGTTGTTTTCGTATCACGGTGTTCCAGAACGACATATTCGCAAATCGGATGTTACCAAATCGCATTGTAAGAATGACGGGCAGTGTTGTCAAACCCAATCGGAGGCACACGCGTACTGCTACCGCCACCAATGTTATGAAACTACCCGCCAAGTTGCCGAATATTTGGAATTACGCCCGGGAACCTATTCAACATCGTTTCAGTCTAGGTTGGCATGCGACAAATGGCTACGTCCCTACACGGACAAAACTGTGGAGGAATTTGCCAAAAACGGCACCAAACACATGGCGGTAGTTACCCCGGCATTTATTTCGGATTGTTTGGAAACCCTGGAAGAAATTGGGATGGAAGCCAAAGAAGATTTCGAAGAAAAGGGGGGCGATGAAATGCACGTGGTGCCGTGTATCAACGACCGTGACGATTGGGTAAATGTGCTCAGCCGTTGGATAGACGAATGGGCAACAGCCTCATAGTTTTCAAAAAAGCGTACCTTTAGGTCGATAGAGAACACGTGGAAGCCTATAACTACATAAAAGCCTTACATCTCATTTTTGTAATTACCTATTTTGCGGGGTTGTTTTACATTCCTCGGCTTATGGTATATCAAGTAGAGGCTGCGGCACGACCCAAAAACGAAGCTGATATTTTGTTGCCACAACTGCAACTTATGATGCGCCGTTTGTGGGTTATTATCACGGTGCCCTCGGGCATACTGGCAACGGTTTTTGCAGTTTGGCTGTTGGTGCTTATGCCTTTTTGGCTGGTACAACCTTGGATGTGGGTGAAGCTCGTTTTTGTAGGTTTATTACTGCTTTACCACTTTAAAACGCGGCAGTTTTACAAACAATTTTTACTAGGCAACCACAAGTATGGCACCACATTTTTTCGGGTGTGGAACGAAGGGGCTACGCTGATTTTATTTGCGGTGGTTTTCCTTGCAATCTTGAAAAACAGTGTGCATTGGATTTTTGGACTTGTTGGCTTGGTAGGCTTGGCAGTATTGCTTATGCTTGGCATTCGGGTGTACAAAAAATATCGAACCCCAAAACAATAGCTTATGCGGTTTTTATCGCTTCGCGCACGTATTTTTATCGCTCTCATTTTTGTGGTGGTCATGGCATCGTTGCTTATTGCCGGCGTTACCATTTTCCAGTATAGCGAACAATCCAATACCTACCACGAACAACGCTTGGCACGTAAAGAAAACCAACTCAAAAAACGCATCGACTATTTACTTGACGAAGCTATCCCAGCAGTAAACCCTCAAAATGTAGCGGAAATCTTAAAAACTCGAATTCCCCAAACCGCCGATGTACTAAACATTAACTTTAGGGTGTATAGCCTCGACGGCTTGCTTTTGCAATCGTCTCAATTGATGGAATCCCAACCCGAAGCCAAGCTATCCAAAGCCGTATTGCAACAGCTAAATACCCATCCCAATGATAGGTTTATAGATGTGAGCACCCTTGATGATGTTCGTATGCGATCTTCGTATTTTTACATTTTTGACGCAAACAAAAGCCCTTTGGCGATTGTCAATGTCCCGTATTTTGATGATGATTCCCTCAGCTCTTTGGAGTTAAATGCCTTTTTGTTGCGCTTAGTTCAGGTCTATGTAATTATGCTGATTATTGCCATTGTATTGGCGTTTTTTGTTTCTTCCTACATTACCAGTTCTTTGGAGACGATTAGTGTAAAACTTAAGGAAACCAAACTTGCCAAAACGAATACTAAAATTCAATTGACTCGAGCGAGCAAAGAAATATCGGCGTTGGTTGATGCCTATAACCGTATGGTGGACGAGTTGGAAGAGAGTGCCGTAAAACTTGCCAAATCGCAACGCGAGGTGGCGTGGCGTGAAATGGCAAAGCAAGTAGCACATGAAATCAAAAATCCCCTTACGCCTATGCGCCTAAGCATTCAACATTTTGAGCAACAGGTTTCCAAAGGGACTTCAGCATGGACAGATGAAGTGCATGAATTTAGCCAATCGCTCATTCAGCAAATAGACACCATGAGCGCAATAGCTACGGCATTTTCGCAGTTCGCTGCCATGCCTTCGGGGCAATCACAACGGTTGAATGTTACCGCCACGGTACAACGCACACTAGAACTGTATAAAGAAACCTCCATTGGTTTTGAAGCAACAGAAAAGTACTACGCCGAATTGGATGCTACGCAGTTGGTACGCATTGTTAACAACCTTATAACCAATGCCATTCAAGCCTGCACAACGGTTGATGTCCCTAAAATTAACGTTCAGCTTATTGCAGACAAAAAATGGATTTATTTTTCGGTGGAGGACAACGGTGCAGGGATTCCAGAAACACTCCAAGAACGCATATTTGAACCTACATTTACGACCAAAACAAGTGGTATGGGATTGGGGTTAAGCATGGTCAAATCGATTGCAGAAGCCTATGGGGGTGCGGTAGAATTTGAATCTGTCCCAAACAAAACCACAAGATTTCAGGTGCGTTTCCCTCGTGTAGATTAGGCTCGAATTCCCTTGCTAATGGTTGCTTCCAAGGCTTTAAGGACTTCCTCTTTGTTGTCTTTTGGAATGTCTACTGGCGGGTGTGCGGTTAAAACCAACTTCGTGCCCAGACCTAGTGGAAACGTACCATATTTGGTAAGCTTCCATGAGTTACTAATTGAAACCCCAACAAGCTTTGCTTCGGGCATGGCCTTCATAAGCATTAGAAGCCCGGCATATTTAAAAGGGCGAGGCTCGTGGTTTTTACTCCGTGTTCCTTCCGGAAAAATGATGGCACTACGGTGGGTTGCGGCAAGTTGTTCTCCAAAGGCTTTGATGGCTACAAGTGCCTGCTTTGGATTTTTTCTGTCTATCAGTACCGACCCTCCATTACGCAGGTTAAAGGATATACTCGGGATACCTTTTCCGAGTTCTTTTTTCCCTACAAACTTTGGGTGTACTTTTCTAAAAAACCAAATCAGTGGAGGAATGTCGTAGGTACTTTGATGGTTGGCGACAATAATATAGGATTGGTTTTTTTCCAATGAAAAGGGCATATCAAACACCACGCGAGTGCCCAACACATATAGTCCGTGGACGAGAAAAAAATTCAGCACATCGACACAAATTTTATGCGCCTGATATCCAAACAAATACGTAATCCTTTGCAGTACGTCGAACAGTACAAGGATGCCGCCAAAAAGGAGGTAATACAACACGCTAAGCGGGTAAGAGAGTAGCTTAGCCATGATGCCAATTAGCAGTGTGCGTTATAGGCTTCTTTAAGGTTTTCGGCAATGAGTTCTGCTGGACGTCCCTCAATGTGGTGACGCTCTAGCATATGTACCAATTCACCGTCTTTAAAAAGCGCAATGCAAGGAGATGATGGGGGAAAAGGCACCATTTGACCGCGTGCTTCTGCAGTAGCTTCTTGATCAACGCCCGCAAAAACAGTAATGAGCTGTGAGGGAGTTTTGTCGTTGGCAAGAGACATACGCGCCCCGGGGCGTGCATTGGCAGCAGCACAACCACAAACCGAGTTTACCACAACGAGTGTGGTCCCCTCTTTGTTTAATGCCGCGCTTACGCTATCGGCGGTGGTACATTGGGCAAAGCCTACGGCAGTAAGCTCATCGCGCATGGGTTGGACAATTTCAGCAGGATACATAGCAAAAAGTTTTAGATTACAAAGATAAGCAAGCTGTTGGAATTTAGGCGCGTTCGCAATACACCATATAATAGCGCGGCGTGATGTAGCGCAATAACGGGCGGATGCCTATTTTTCCATAATCAGGAGATGCCCAAACCATGGAATCCTTGATGTTCCAACCACTTCTTTCGAGGAGGTAATCAAATTGTTTAGGTTCAAACTCGTGATAGTGTTTGTCCCAATCATCTTTGGTATTCCAATAGGCTGGTGCAAACCATAATTTTAGGGGTACAGAGGCGATAAGTTTGGGTGTTTTGAGCTGATGTAAGATGTTAAAGGGCGCTAACATATGTTCAAAAATCTCAAATGCGGTAACGCAATCGGCATCGGTATTGAGGAAGTCGTGATAGTCGGTGTCTAAATTTTCACCCTTTGTGTTCTGTACGGTGTACCCTGCATTGGCAATAAAATTTGCCAAATCATTAGGGGTGCCTAAATCTAAAATACGCGATGCTTCGGGGAGGTGCTTTTGTACAAATGCCAAGGTTTTGGCAAATCGTCTTGCTTCGGGTGTTTGCATGGGGTAAATGTAACATAATATATACAGCCATAAAATAGTAGAACCCTGAATTCCTTTGTACTTTTGCGCCATGCGTTGGATATTTGCCTTTGTTGGTTATTTAATTTTTCGTTTTCCCGGAGCCTTGTTGGGCTTTTTTTTGGGAAGTATTTTAGAGGCAGGAAGCCGCGGTTTAATCA
>CAZSSZ010000004.1:5264-28844 GCA_964609755.1 uncultured Flavobacteriaceae bacterium
CACACGTGGTTTCACAGGTTTGGCTATGTAATCATCCGCACCAGCTTCCAAACCACTCGAGTTTCGGCGCAAGAGTTTGAACTGCGCTTGCTGGCGTTGGCAAGTATGGTTATCAAAGCCGACGGCAAGGCCACACAATCTGAACTGGATTATGTTCGGGCACAGTTTGTCCAGTTTTTTGGTAGAGATAGAGCCAATGAAATCTTCCGTATTTACAATGCTGAGTTTAAAAAATCGGGGATTTCAGCCATGGAAATTGGGCAGTTTTTGGTACAACGCACCCGCTATGAAGCACGGCTGCAAATGCTCGATTTTTTGTTTCGCATTGCCAAAGCCGACGGCAAGGTTTCCCCCTCAGAGCTCGACAAACTTCAAGAAATTGCAGGCTATATGCGTATTGGCGCAGCGGATTACAACAGCATCAAAGCCATGTTTGTTGCCCAGACCGATAGTGCCTACACCATTTTGGAGGTTTCTAAATCGGCAACTGATGTGGAAATCAAAAAGGCATATCGTGCATTGGTAAAAAAGCATCATCCCGATAAAGTTCGTAACTTGGGACAGGCTGCAGAACAGGCTGCCAAAAAGAAGTTTCAACGCATACAAGAGGCGTATGAAGCCATTAAAAATGAACGTGGATTTAGTTAAGTATGGACGATTTTCTGTTTTACCTCCGTTTAGGTTTTGATCACATCGTAGACCCAAAAGCATACGACCATTTGCTTTTTTTGGTGGCAATAACCTTACCTTTTGTCTACAAGCAACTGCGTACGCTTTTGTTGCTCGTAACGGCATTTACCTTGGGGCACACGCTATCGCTTTGGGCTGGGTCGGCAGGAGTTATCCGTTTTTCTTCTTCGTGGGTAGAGTTTTTGATCCCACTTACCATTTTATTGGCGGCACTCCATACGCTATACTGGAACAAGCGATTGGCGCAAAAAACCTCGGCACCTTATCTTGTGCTAACCACCTTTTTTGGCATCATCCACGGGCTGGGCTTTTCAGGCTATTTTGCGATGGTTTTCCCACAAAAATCGGTTGGATTACCGCTGCTGTATTTTACCGTTGGTATTGAATTGGCGCAGTTGCTTATCGTGCTAATCGTATTACTGCTCAACAGTATTTTGAGTGGTTTTTTTGGGGTATCAAAGCGCGATAGGCTTTTGGTTGGGAGTAGTATTATTATCGGTATTTTAGTGCCCATTCTTGTGGCATCGATTTCAGCATTATGACAAAATCCGAAAAAAAGCAATTTCGTTACGATACTGCTTATATGCGTATGGCAATGGAGTGGGCGCAGCTTTCGCACTGTGAACGCAAAAAAGTTGGGGCACTTATTGTAAAAAACCGCATGATTATTTCAGACGGTTATAACGGCACACCCACAGGTTTTGAAAATGAATGTGAGGACGAAGGCCATTACACCAAATGGTATGTGCTTCATGCTGAGGCTAATGCGATAATGAAAGTGGCATCATCTACGCAATCGTGTGCGGGAGCTACCCTTTATATTACGCTTTCGCCCTGTAAAGAATGCAGTAAACTTATTCATCAGGCGGGCATTAAGCGTGTGGTGTATGCCACCGCTTACAAAGACGCTTCGGGATTAGACTTTTTGGAGCGTGCAGGCGTTGAACTCGTACAACTTGCTCAAGATTGATTCTTGATTTTTTGCTGGATTTTAAGGGCGAGTTGTAAAATAACCAATAGGATAACTGCACACAAACTTGCGCCAATGCCCACTACGGCGGCAAAACTATCGCCTTCTAATGGGGCTTCATAATCTACATGAAAGATGTTGAAAATAAGTAGTCCGCTGGCAAGTACTAAAAAAATATAAATAAGAGTTTTCATGTTGTTTTGATAAGCAAATCAAATTTTGAGGATTTATGCAAATGTAATCAACTCTTAACCAAACCTCAATAAGATAAAAGGGTTTAATACTTAATAAAATATAATTAAATTGCATTTATCAAATTAATTGTCGTAATCTTGCCAAAATTATATTATTATTATGCAAGGGTCAGTAAAATTTTTTAACGCCTCTAAAGGTTTTGGATTTATAACATCAGAATCTGGAGAGGATGTTTTTGTACACATTAGTGCCTTAGATGGCTTGAATATTAGCGAAGGGGATAATGTTACTTTTGATATTGTTGATGGCAACAGAGGAAAAGCCGCCAGCAATGTTAAACTTGCCTAAAACACACTTTCCTTTATTTTAGGGGGGAGTTGTCTTTTTATTACCGTTTAGATTAATAGACGAAAAGTTGCTGTACATTTCCTGCAAATAGCTTTACGGCTATTGCCATTAGGACTACGCCAAATATTTTTCGAATAATATTAATCCCCGATTGTCCTAACACTTTCTCAATACGCTTAGACGACTTCAGCACCGCGTAGACAATACCGATGTTTATGATGACGGCAACAATGATGTTTGCCACGTCGTATTCGGCGCGTAGGGAAAGCAATGAAGTAAGTGTTCCGGCTCCTGCTATAAGCGGAAAAGCTATAGGTACTATTGATGCCGCCTCAGAGGATTCGTCTTTGTAAAGTTGAATACCTAAAATCATTTCTAGTGCCAAAAAGAAAATGATAAGCGCCCCTGCCACGGCAAAGGAGTTTACGTCTATGCCAATAAGCTTCAGAATGCTTTCGCCCAAAAACAAAAAACATATCATAATAACCCCAGCAACCAACGATGCTTTTTCGGATTGAATATGCCCTACTTTTTGGCGTAAGCCGATAATAACAGGTGTACTCCCAATAATATCGATTACGGCAAACAAGACCATAGTGCAGGTGACGATTTCTTTTATGCTAAACATAGTTCAAAGATACTTTTTTTGTGTCTTCAAAATTCTATGGAAAGCATTGCATTTTAGTTAAAGAATTCTAGCTGTGCGGTTAATTTTTGTTGTATCTCAATTTTCCTGTTTCAATTCCGATAGCCACTCTGGTTAGAAGGGTGAATAAGAAAGCCCCCATAGCCCAAATGCCTAAGGTTACACCTACTTCAATGGCGGTAGGGGTGTATTCTGCTATTTTACCATAAGGTCCAGGAATAAATCCTGGGACAATGAGCCCAAACCCTTTTTCAACCCAAATCCCAACAAATAGCAACCCACAAGCAAAAAATAAAATTTTAAAATTATTGCGTAGTTTGTGAAATGTGAGTATTACAGTTGCTACAACATTCATTGCAATAGCTGTCCAAATCCAGGGCAATAAAGCTGTTTTTCCATCCAACCCAAAAAATAAATAATAAGCACTTTCACTATGATGCGTTGGGGCATAGAACTCCTTAAATAACTCAGAAATTAACATAATCAAGTTAATTTGAGCTGCTACGGTAACAACCAATGCAATTTTTTTGAGGGTTTTATCCTCAATTTTGAAGGACGTGTGCGTCCTAATAATAGCTAAAATGATAATAATAAGTGCTGGACCTGCAGCAAAGGCAGAGGCCAAAAATCGAGGGCCTAACAAAGCATTATTCCAAAATGGTCTGGCTTGGAGACCTTGATATAAGAAAGCTGTAACTAAATGAATGGCGATGGCCCAAAAAACAGATAACAAAGCTCCCGGAACATAGATTCTTTTTTTAGATTTTTTTCCTTGATAGTGTCTGAACAAAATGTAAAAGGGGATAGTTATATTTAAAAACAAATAGCCATTAAGCACAATAACATCCCAGGTTAGCATTGAGCTTGGGAAATTAAACACCCCAATTCCTGGAATCATGTGCCACAGCACAGATGGGCCTCCCATATCAGCTATAACAAATGCCAAACACATCACCAGTGCCGCAACAGCAAGCCCCTCCCCAATAAGTACAGCTTGTTTAAAATCGATATCTTTTAGTACGTAGGTTGGCATTACGAGCATTACTGCTGCGGCTGCCACACCCACCAAAAAAGTAAAATTGGAAATGTATAAGCCCCAACTCACTCTATCCGTCATTCCTGTTACACTCAACCCGTCCTTAATTTGTATGGAATAACAATACATTCCGCCAAGAATCAAAAGAGTCAAGAATGCCATCCACAAATGATATTTTTTTGAGCCTTGTGTGATGATTTCAAAACTGTCTTTCAATAAACTCTTAAAGACTTCAAGTCTTCTCATAATGCCATGCGTTTTTTTAGTTACATTTTCTAATCCATAAAATACCAGAACTTGGGTTCGGTTCCTAAATCTTCTTTTAATCGAAATACTTTTTTGTTTTCAAGTACCCAACGAATGGTACTGTTTGGATCTAACAGGTTTCCAAAAATGCGTGCTCCCGTGGGGCAAGCCTCCACACAAGCAGGGTTTTTGCCAACTCTAGACCGCTGCACACAAAAGGTGCATTTTTCCATCACCCCTTTTTTGCGCACTCGATTTCCTAAATAGTGTTGATTTTTATTGATATCCTCCTCAGGTACGGTGGGTTTGCTCCAATTAAACCGTCGCCCGTCATAGGGGCAAGCCGCCATACAATAACGGCATCCCACACACCAATCGTAATCAACAACAACAATGCCGTCATCTTCCCGCCAAGTGGCTTCTACTGGGCATACATCTACGCAAGGGGGATTGTCGCAATGAAAACATTGTGTTCCCATATAAAAATGGCCCTCTGCTGGAACTTCATGATAATAATTATCATCAGCTTCACTAAAATTAAACCCTTTTCCGTCTTTCATTTCGTGGATTCGGATATATTGCATTTGGGAATTTCTGTCCTGATTGTTTTCTTCCACACAGGCATTTACACAATCCATATATCCCTTGCATTTGGAGATATTAAACGCATAGCCAAACAACACATCTTCTTCAGCGTTTTTGGAAGACAAATTGATGGTTTTTCCAGTTCTCAACTGATAAGATCGAACTAGCCTGTCAACGGTTTTTTTCTTCTCTTCGTCAGACATCAATTTATAGTTTCCTTTAAACTGTTCTTCCCATTCAATTTGCGCTTTTTCTTTAGTTTCATCACCGGCAAAAAAACTACACGAAGTACTTGCTGCGCCAGCTCCAATCAGAAGGCTTGCGGTTAATTTTTTAAAAGCAGACCGCCTGTCCATGTGAAGTTCAAACACCTGGTCAAAACCGTCTTTTTTTAGACTACTTTCATTGGGATTTTCATCTTTGGAGGATTGACAGCATCCCGACGTTTTTTGACACGCACAGGCTTTGGAATGCTTTCTATTAATTCCAAGACCTAACGAAAACCATTTTTTGTTTCCCTCATCCATACTTAAGCTATTGTATAAATTGTTTATTCACTTTCGTTCTTTAATTTTCTGCGTATTAAAAATTGCTGGCCATTTCGACTCAAAATGGGGATCATGCGGATTATGACAATTCACACAGGTCAGGGATGCTCTTGGAGGAGCCCACCCGCCAATTTGTTTTCCATGCGCCCCGCCTTCCCAGTCTTTTGCCTGCTTGGTGTGACATTGCGCACATATTTTGTAGCTGGCATTAAAATCAACACTTTTCTTTGTTAAACTGACCAATGCATCCATGTTTTTTGGATTATGACAGGTGATACAATTCATGGTGTTTTCATCCGCATGGTTTAAGGCAATATCCCAATGCGCTTTTTTGGTGTTTGCCTCATTATTCATTTCATGCAAAGGCTTTGAATGACACTCGGTACACGCATAAGATTTGATTTGGCTTTTTCGTTCAGGGATCAAAAAGGTTTGTTCGCCGATAGTGATTTCGATCATCTCTTTGTTTTCATGGTACTTATTTGAAGAAATGGAAATTCCGTGATAGTTTTTACTTTCAACCGCTATCCTGTCTGTAACGCTATGATATTCCTCTGTATGGTTTTTACAGGAACATAAAACCATCGAAAAAAATAATACAGCTATTAGGGTTATGTCGTTTCTAGTTTTCATTTTTTCGTATAAAAACACCAATGTCTATAACTTCTTTATTGTTAACCACGTGGCATTGCCTACAGTTAATTCGCTCAGGGTGTGATACCCTAATTTCTTTAGGTGCACTGGGTCCGGCATGACAAGACAAGCAGCTTTCACGCATTTGAATCTGATGTGGAATTACCGGCGGACTACCCTCTAACGCACTGTTTTCACCAGCTTTTGGAATAGTCCCCTTGCGAAAAGCGGTCTGCTTATATGGGGGAATTGTGCTTTGCGCCACATGACACTGTTTGCAATTGATCATTTCGGGATGTGGTGTTACGGGGGTGTACGCATTGAATTTTGGCACAAATCCACCATTTTGATGACACTGCAAACAACGTTTTCCTCCTATAGTTCCATCCTCTTTTGTGGGGTGTGGAATGCTGGGCGGTGCTCCGTGAAAAGCTCTGTTGTTATAATAGGTTTTTAAAGTTCTCTGGTGTTGCTTATCATTGGGCATTGCTTCAAAGTCAAGCGCAAATTCTGAACGTTCAAACACACCTGTTTCAGATGGAATGGATGGAATGGAATTTTCATTGGTTATAGGAATATAGGCTTCTTCTAACCCCGATTGGTAACTATAATTCCAAACAGCAATAAAGGCCAATAGCAACACTAGAAATAACGATATGATCACTGTTTTTTTCACGAGTTAGACCTTTTCAACGTTGACGGCACACTTTTTATAGTCAGGTTCTTTTGAAATTGGACAAAAAGAATCCAGTGTGATGTCATTAATCAATAGGCTCTCATCAAAAAAAGGCACAAAAACCTGCATGGGTGCTGGCACTCCTCTTTCGTTAATAGAAGCGGGCATTACAATTTGCCCTCTTCGGGTAGTTAATCGAACCTTATCTCCATTTTTTATTTGCATGCGCTTCGCATCCTCAGGATTTAATTCAACATAGGCTTTTGGCATGGCTTTGTGTAAAACAGGGATTCTCCTTGTCATTGAGCCTGTGTGCCAATGCTCCACAACACGCCCAGTGTTTAGCCAAAATGGATAGGCTTCATCGGGGGCTTCTGCTGCGGGTTCATAGGGCCGTTGCCAAATCACAGCTTTTCCGTCAGGTTTGCCATAAAAATGGAACGTTTCGCCATTGCTGCACGCCGGGTCGTATTTTGAATTAAACCGCCATTTGGTGGGTTTTCCATCAACATAGGGCCATTGCATTCCGGAGTTTTCTTTTAAAACAGCTAAGGGAGCAAGGTTGTGTTTGTTGTTGTCGTGATGCTTTCTGTATTCGTTATAAATTTCTTCAATATGTGTGTCTTTTTTATAATAGAATTGTTTTTCATACCCCATACGTTTTGCCACTTCAATGAGTTGCCAAGTATCACTCATAGCCTCTCCGGGGGGGTCTACCATTTGCTCAAAATGTTGGGTGAGTCGTTCAGAATTTCCATACATCCCCTCGCGTTCAATCCACATGGCAGAGGGTAAAATCACATCGGCAATATCGGTTGTTGGCGTAGGATAGATATCAGAAACAACAATAAAGCGTCCTTCTTTTTTTGCACCTTCTCTATACCGTTTTAGTTTGGGTATGGTAACCATAGGATTGGTCACTTGTATCCACATAAAACGAATATCGCCACGGTCTAATGCACGAAACATTTCTACGGTGTGATATGTGGGTTTAGGATCGATATTCTCCACGGGCACGTCCCAAATTTTTGCCGCCAGTTCACGGTGCTTTTCATTCATTACCACACCATGGGGCAGTTTATGCGTTAGCGTTCCAACTTCTCGAACGGTGCCGCAAGCGCTGGGTTGCCCGGTCAAAGAAAAGGGACTATTTCCGGGCGTTGATATTTTTCCTGTCAATAAATGAATGTTGTAGATTAGGTTGTTCATCCATGTACCTCGGGTGTGTTGATTTACTCCCATGCACCAAAGCGACATCACTTTTTTATTGGGGTCGCCATAATAGGAAGCGAGATACTTAATATCTTTTACAGAAACACCAGAAATTTTGGCTACTTTTTCGGGAGTATAATCCTCAAGAAATTTTTTGTAGGCTTCAAAATCAATTTTTTCCGGCTTGTCATTAAACTTGTATTTGTCTTCAAGACCATACCCCATATTGGTCAGTCCTTTACTGAAATTACAATGTTTTTCTACAAAAGTGTTATTAACCCAACCGTTGTTTATGATTTCGTAGCAAATAGCATTTGCAAGGGCCAAATCGGTTTGTGGAAGAAAAAGAATTGACTTGTCGGCGGCCACACTTGTTCTTGTGGTTCGTGTAGCTAGATCAATAATTTTCACTCTTTTTTTAAGCCGTTGATCTAATAATCTGGAGAACAATACGGGATGCATTTCTGCCATATTGTTTCCCCAGAGTACAAATACATCTGCATGGTCAATATCATCGTAGCAGCCCATGGGCTCATCCATTCCAAAGGAGGTCAAAAACCCTGTTACAGCGCTTGCCATACACAAACGCGCATTTGCCTCAACGTTGTTTGTTCCTATGCACCCTTTAAAAAGTTTTGAAGCAACATACCCGTCAGGAATGGTCCATTGTCCAGAGCCATAAATGGACACGGAATCTTTGCCATGGTTTTTAATGGTCTCTTTCATTTTTGAGGCAATAAGTTCTAAAGCCTCATCCATGGTTGTTGTTACGTATTTTCCGTTTTTTTTAACCAAAGGTTTTGTCAATCGATCTTTACCATACATGGCAATAACAGAATGGTACCCTTTTACACAACATAGACCTTTATTTACCGAAGATTTTGGGTCTCCTTTAACGGCAACAGCTTTTCCGTTTTCTATGCCCACTAAAACCCCGCAGCCAACACCGCAAAAACGGCATGGGGCTTTTTTCCAATCCAGATTTCCTCCTTTGGGTAATCCTTTTTCTTGCTCTTTGGCAAACAAAATTCCAGGGAACATGGTTGCGGCAGCCGTCATTGCAGACAGCTTTGCCATTTCCTTAATAAAACTACGTCTGTTTGTTATGGAAGTATACATGTATTTACTTTTTTTCGGGGGTATTAAATCCTGAAACCATGGCAAGTAATTTTAAACTGCTAAGGGCATCAAGTTTTTGTTTCAGATAATCTTCTTCTTGTTTGGTTTGTGTTTCCGTAACTACCACAAGAATATTTTTATTTTGGGCAGGAATAACCTCACATTCCTTGAAGTTAGCAAGTACTTTTATTAACTCTTCTTTTTTTCCTTCGTGAGGATGGGCTAAATAACTTATAACGGGCATTGTTGTATGCTAAAGTTCGACCACGAATTTCAGACAAAGGCAAATTATAAAACATGATATTTATCATGCTTTGTAGAAAACCGCATCGTTATGTTTGTTAAGAAATAACGGCAAGATGAAACTTCTAGTTTGTGTACGATGATAGGTGTGAATAAGGCATTGGATAAAATTGCTGAAGGAACGTCTCCTCTCTATAAATTTAAATTAAGTCTTAATAAAACTGGCAGCTATTTTTTAGCAAACGACGTGGTTTCACCGATGCACATGCCTCCGTTTAGACAGTCGTCTATGGATGGTTTTGCTGTAAACTCACACAATGCTAAATCGTATAAACTAATTGGAGAAATTAAAGCAGGAGATGGCAGTCTTATTACTTTAAAGCCGGGAGATGCGGTACGCATATATACTGGAGCAGCTGTGCCGGATACTGCAAATGCAATTGTCGTTCAGGAAAATGCTATTGTGAAAAATAGTGAGGTTATCATAGACGATTTTGCATGCCTTGGCAGTAACATCCGCCCAATGGGAGAACAAATAAAAAAAGGAGCTATAGCACTGAAGAAAGGCAGTAAGTTATCTCCAGCAGCTATTGGGTTTTTAGCATCGTTAGGTGTTCAGGAGGTTGTGGTGTATAAAAAACCTACTATGGCTATTGTTACTACAGGGAATGAACTCGTACCCCTTGGGAAACCTTTGCATCATGGACAAGTATACGAGAGTAACGCTACCATGTTGGCAGTAGCATTAGAGCAGCTGAATTTTTCGGATTACACCATACATAGTGTTAAAGATAATTACGAAGACACCCACAATTGTTTGCATGATGTTATTTCCAAAAACAATGTTGTTTTAGTAACCGGAGGTATTTCTGTTGGGAAATATGATTTTGTGGGCAAGGCGTTACAAGCATTAGGCGTAGAAGAGGTTTTTTACAAGGTAAATCAGAAGCCAGGGAAGCCCTTATTTTTTGGAAAAAAGGATAGCACTACCATTTTTGCCTTGCCCGGAAATCCAGCGGCTGCACTGAGTTGTTTTTATGTTTATGTCAATCAAGCCCTGCAAATTCTAAGTGGTAATGCGGGATTTAGGGTGCCGTTTTTTAAGAAAAAATCGAAATCCTCTTTTACAAAAAAAGGGGATAGAGCCCAGTTTTTAAAGGCGTTTGTAGCGGGAGATTCAGTAAGCATATTAGATGGACAAAGTTCGGCAATGCTCCAAACATTTGCGTTTGCCAATGGGTTGGTTTTTTTGCCCGAAGCGACTACCCAAATCGAATCAGGGGATTTGCTAGATGTGATTCTTATTTGACTAGTTATGAGGTACAAAATAAAAAGCAGAATTTGGATTGAATCTGGGGATAATGTTTTTCTGGGAGAAGGAAGAGTCCGGTTGCTCAAAGCCATTGAAACCAAAGGATCGTTATCTCGTGCAGCGGCAACCTTGAAGATGTCGTACAAAAAAGCGTGGACACTGTTGGATGCAATAAATAAGTCTGCTGAGAAGCCAGTTGTTATCACAAGCATTGGAGGAAAAAATGGCGGTGGTGCAAAACTAACCCTTTATGGAAAATCGTTAATAACAGCTTTTGAAACGTTAAATCAAAAGTGTTGGAAATACTTAGATAAACACATGGATGAAATAAATGAGTTGTAATGTGTCCCGCCGCATATGATATATTGTTTTTGATAGTTCTACCAATTATAGCCTTTCTATATGCGAGTGTGGGGCATGGCGGTGCAAGCGGATATTTAGCGTTGATGGCGTTGTTTTCGTTTGCCCCAGAAACAATGAGGTCAACCGCCCTACTTTTAAATTTAGTCGTTGCCGGCATTGCATTTTATCATTATTTCAAGGCAGGATATTTTAATGGCAAACTGTTTTTTTCGTTTGCTATAGCATCTATTCCCTTCGCTTTTTTCGGGGGCATGATAGTGATAGATGCATCTATTTACAAAAAGGTTTTGGCGGTGCTTTTGGTTTTTGCCATTTTAAAAATGCTACATGTTTTTGGTAGTGAAAGCACACAAGAAAGAAAAATAAAATTTTGGCAAGGCATTGTGGTGGGCAGCCCAATTGGGTTTTTCTCGGGGCTAATCGGTATTGGAGGAGGTATTATTCTAAGCCCTGTAATTCTGCTTGCCCATTGGGGGAAAATGAAAGAAGCCGCAGCGGTTTCGGCATTATTTATTTGGGCAAATTCAGCAGCCGGCTTGATGGGTCAATATGTAAGCGGTTTTTCCATTGACAAACAGTCTTTATTGTATGTAGGTCTTGCACTCATTGGTGGTTTTTTTGGAAGTTACCTTGGAAGTAAACAATTCAGCAACAAAATGTTACGCTATTTGTTGGCTATCGTTTTAAGCATTGCATCAATCAAACTAATGGTAACCTAAATGAATAGTAAAACCAACATTACGGCAATTATTTTAGCCGGAGGCAAAAGCTCCAGAATGGGTACTGAAAAAGGGTTTGCCATATATAACAACCAACCCTTTGTAATCCATATTATTAAAGCAATACAAGATGTTGTGAGCGACATCATCATCGTTAGTAATAACACGGATTACGATAAGCTCAATTTAAAACGAGTAGATGATATTATCAGTAACGCAGGACCTTTAGCAGGGGTATACACAGGACTATATCATTCCAAAACAGAGGATAATTTGGTATTGAGTTGCGATCTGCCATTACTAAAAAAAGAATTGGTCACATTGCTTATCAACGAAATTTCCACTGCGTATGATATTGTTCAAGTATCTGTTCAAGGGAACCCAAATCCGTTGTTGGCGATGTATAAAAAGCATTGTGTTTCACCCTTTTTAGCAGCATTAAAATCAGAAGAAAGACGTTTGCAAACAGTTGTAAATCAACAAAAAACAAAAACGATTAAACTAAAGCCCTCGTTGGAAAAGTATGCACAAAACATTAACACATCACACCAATTAAATCAATTATACAATGCAATTGAAGATTAAATATTTTGGAATGTTAGCCGAAGTTACCAATTGCCATGAAGAGCGCATTTCCTTTTCGGGGGGCACGGTTTCGGATGTATTACGAATACTCTTTAAGAAGCATCCTATGCTTGAAAAAAAACACTATAAAGTAGCTCAAAATCATGAGATCGTTTCTAACGATGTTGAGGTTTCAACGACTGAAATTGTCTTATTACCCCCTTTTTCCGGAGGATAAAAAATGAATAGATACAGCAGACATATTGCCCTAAAGAGCGTTGGGATTAGCGGTCAAAAAAAGTTAACCCAAGCGAAGGTTTTGGTTGTGGGTGCGGGTGGTTTGGGATGCCCCGTGCTTCAGTACCTTGCGGCGGCTGGAGTTGGAACCATTGGCATTATTGATGGCGATGTTGTAGAGGAATCTAACCTGCAACGCCAAACGCTGTATGGGAAATCTAACTTAGGAGCGTATAAAGCGGAGGTAGCCAAGCAACGTCTTTTAGACATCAATGACACCATTCGTGTTGATGCGATTCCGGAAATGCTTACTCACAAAAATGCACTTTTCTACTTTGCCAATTATGATATTATTGTAGATGGCACAGATAATTTTACCGCACGCTATTTGATTAACGATGCGGCTATACTAACAGAGAAACCAGTTGTTTATGGGGCTATATACACGTTTGAAGGGCAAGTTTCTGTTTTTAATTATAACAATGGCCCAAGTTATAGATGCTTATTTCCAAATTTTCCAAATGAAAATGATATTCCCAATTGTGTAGATGTTGGAGTTTTGGGTGTAGTCCCCGGAATTATAGGCTGTATGCAAGCAAATGAAGTGCTAAAAATCATTCTTGGGTTCGAAAATGTTTTATCGGGGAAACTATATTGTTATAATGCTAAAACTACTCAAGTTCATATTCTTGATATCAAAAGAAATGAGGCTGAATGTAGTAAAGTTATAGCCAACAAAAAACCGTTTCAACATCGGCATAATTCCTTTTGTGTTATTGCCATAAACGACATTTCCATAGAAAAAGCTTTCCAAAAAAAGAATGCCCTATTTATTGATGTTAGAGAACTTAATGAACTCCCAGAAATAGACGAACTCCAACATTTAAAAATTCCATTAAGCAACTTAAAGCAAGGGCTTCATGCCATTAGTAAAACAGAAACCCTCATCCTTTTTTGCAAATCAGGAAAGAGAAGTAACAAAGCTGTTTCCATGTTGCAGACTTATGGTATACAAAACTGTTATAGCCTTAAGGGAGGCGTAGCCGCCATTCAAAATTACTTTAAAACAACCGTAGTATGAAAAAACAACGTTCATCGAAATCCGTATTTACAGAAGGGGCTATATCACCAGAATTTATAGCCCACTCCATTGCCAAGCACCAATCGAAAACCACAATAGGTGCCCACGATATTTTTCTAGGGCAAGTACGAGCAGACACTATTAACAACAAGACCGTTAAGGCAATAGAATATACCGCATATGAAGAAATGGCAAATGTCAAAATTCATGAAATCCGTGAAGCTGCTTTTGAAAAGTTTGACCTTACCTGTATGCATATTTATCAGAGTTTAGGAACGGTTCATACGGGAGAAATATGCCTTTTTGTTTTTGTGTCGTCACCGCGCCGGATAGCGGTCTTTAATGCCATACCGTATGTTGTTAATGCCATAAAAGAGCAGGTTCCCATTTTTGGCAAAGAGCTTTTTGAAGATAACAGCCACCAGTGGAAAGTAAATACCTAAAAAATGATTGATATAACGCATAAAATTAGCACCCTACGAATGGCAACGGCACAGGCTGTTGTAAAAGTTAGCAATCCAGCTACGATTAAAGCCATTGTAAACAAGACCGTACCTAAAGGAGATGTATTTGCCATGAGCAAAGCAGCCGGACTTTTAGGCATTAAAAAAACCCCCGATATACTTCCCGACTGCCACCCCTTACCCATAGAATTTGCAGGAATAGAATACTCAGTCAATGATTTGGAAATAACTGTTGCCTGCACCATCAAGACCATTTATAAAACAGGAGTGGAAGTAGAAGCCATGCACGGCGCAAGTGTGGTTGCACTAAATATGTATGACATGCTAAAACCCATTGATAAGGGAGTTGAAATTTGTCAAATAAAATTGTTGAATAAAAGAGGAGGAAAATCTGATTTTAAAGACGAGTTCAAAAAAGATATTACAGCTTCCGTGATTGTATGCTCCGATTCTATTTCTGCTGGAAAAAAAGAAGATAAAGCTGGAAAAGCCATTATCGATAAATTAAAAAAATTCGGCGTTACCCTATTGGATTATGTCATTATCCCCGATGAAATAGACATCATTCAACAAAATTTAAAACACTATCAAGGCTTAAATGCCGATATGATTATTTTTACTGGAGGCACGGGTCTTTCCAAAAGAGATGTTACCCCCGAAGCATTATTGCCATTTCTAGACAGGACTATTCCGGGGATAGAAGAAGCCATACGAAGTTACGGACAACAAAGAACACCCTATGCGATGCTTTCTCGAAGTGTTGTGGGTACCTATAAAGATAGTTTAGTGCTTGCTTTGCCGGGGTCTACAAACGGCGCAAAAGAATCCATAGATGCTGTTTTCCCTTCTATCATGCATGTTTTTAGAATATTTGAAGGAGCACGCCACGATTAAGTATCAAAAAACCACCCAAATGTTAACAGACTCCCATAATCGAAAACACACATACCTTCGTATCTCACTTACAGAACGCTGTAATTTACGTTGCACCTATTGTATGCCTGCAGAGGGAATTCGCCCTTCTCCCAAATCGCAGCTAATGACGTTTGAGGAGATTTATGCCATTGCAAAAACATTTGTAGCGCATGGCGTTACCAAAATTAGACTTACTGGTGGGGAACCCTTTGTTAGAAAAGATGTACATCTTGTGCTGGAAAAACTTGCTACACTTCCAGTGGAGTTAGCCATTACAACAAATGCGGCTACTGCTGATAATCATATAGACACGCTGAAAGCCTGTCATATTAACAACATCAATGTGAGTTTGGATTCTTTAAGTTCTAAAAAGTTTAAAGCCATTTCCCGATACGATTGCTTTGAAAAAGTATATAACAACATACTTCTTTTGGTGGCTCAAGGGTTTGAACTTAAAATTAATGTTGTGCTCATAAAGGGAGTTAATGATGATGAAATTATTGATTTTATAAATCTTACGAAGACACTGCCTGTTACTGTTCGTTTTATAGAGTTTATGCCCTTTGATGGGAATAGATGGGATTTGAGTAAAATGGTTTCACAAAATGCTATTTTGGATAGGGTTCACAATAGTTTCGTCAATGACAAAATCCTTCGCTTGAAAGATGCTGCCAATGACACCTCAAAAAATTATAAAATAAAAGAATATCAAGGCTCATTTGCTATTATTAGCTCGGTAACGAATCCTTTTTGTGATTCGTGTAATAGAATTCGATTGACGGCTAACGGCTGTTTGAAAAACTGCTTGTTTTCTGCTGACGAATTAGACTTACTTACTCCTTTGAGAGATGGAAAACCCATAGAAAACATCATTGAAAATGCGATGCGCTTAAAAGCAAAAATTAGAGGAGGAATGGATACCATAGAAAAACTTAAATCGCCCGAACTACACACCAATAACAGAAGTATGATTGCCATTGGAGGGTAATTTTTTTTATTAGAATATTGTAGATGAAACAGTTATTTTTACATAATGTTTCAAATAGGCAAAACATTGGTTTCAGAGGAGTTGTTTGCGCAAGCCTTTACGTGTGATGTGTCGGCGTGTAAAGGCGCATGTTGCGTTGAGGGCGAAGCCGGAGCACCTCTTGAATGGGAAGAAATAGAACAGCTCAAAACGCATTGGCAAGAGGTGAAACCCTACCTCACAAAAGCGGGAATAGCGGCTTTGGAAGCGCAAGGGGTAGCTACCCAAAACGCTTTTGAGGAATGGGAAACTCCGTTAATTGACGGCAAGGCGTGCGCCTACATAAATTATGACGCTAACGGCATCGCCCAATGCGGTATTGAACAGGCGCATCGGAATGGTGATACCCAATTGCAAAAACCCATTTCCTGCCACTTGTATCCCATCCGCGTTAAGAATTACAGTGCGTTTGTGGCGGTCAACTATCATGAGTGGGCAATTTGTGCACCAGGCTGCGCACTTGGCGATGAACTCAAACGTCCGTTATACCAATTTGTTGAAAAATCATTGGTCAGAAAATTTGGGCAGACGTGGTATGATGCCTTGCAGCAAGCGGCTCAAGAATTTGCTGCTGAACAAAAAAAATAACAATGGAGGCTTCTCATAAGGTCATTTGCAAAAAACTGTAAATCAATTAATTATAAACAAGTTTTTATCTCTGTTTTTGTAAGATAATTCTGAATTATTGTTAAAAACTAAAAGCCATTGTGGAAAAGTATGGCTTTTTTTTCTCCTAGATTTTTGGAACATTTGTAGGGCAATAAGCATCCCAACTAATTTTAATAAAAAAATTTATGTCAACTTCTGTAGAGCCCATATTGTCTGAAAACAAGAACCGATTTGTAATCTTCCCTATTCAACACCATGATATTTGGGAATGGTACAAAAAGCAAGAGGCTTGTTTTTGGACAGCAGAAGAAATTGATTTGCACCAAGACCTTACGGATTGGAATGCCAAACTAAATGATGACGAGCGCTATTTCATCAAGCACATTTTGGCATTTTTTGCCGCATCAGACGGCATTGTAAACGAAAACCTAGCTGAAAACTTTGTGAATGAAGTGCAGTATAGCGAGGCGAAGTTTTTCTATGGGTTCCAGATTATGATGGAAAATATTCACTCGGAAACCTATTCCCTTCTTATTGATACTTACGTAAAAAACGAGGTGGAAAAAAACAACCTCTTTAAGGCAATTGAGGTGTTTCCAGCAATTAAGAAGAAAGCAGACTGGGCATTGCGTTGGATAGATTCAGATTCGTTTGCTGAGCGTCTTATTGCATTTGCTGCCGTAGAAGGTATTTTCTTTTCAGGAGCGTTTTGTTCCATTTTCTGGCTTAAAAAACGTGGTCTTATGCCAGGACTAACCTTTTCGAACGAATTGATTTCACGCGATGAGGGAATGCACTGCGACTTTGCGGTGCACTTGCACAATTCCCACTTGGTAAATAAAGTGCCTCCGGCACGTATTCGTGAAATTATTATTGATGCCCTTACCATTGAACGTGAATTTATTACCGAATCGCTTCCAGTAAGTTTGATTGGAATGAACGCCAAACTGATGACGCAGTATTTGGAGTTTGTTACCGACCGTCTTCTAGGAGAACTTGGCTTAGAAAAAGAGTTCAACGTGTCTAACCCGTTTGATTTTATGGATATGATTTCGCTTCAAGGAAAAACCAATTTCTTCGAAAAGCGCGTATCGGAATACCAAAAGGCGGGCGTGATGAACCAAGAAAAGGAAGAAACAGAAAAGTACTCGTTCGGAGACGACTTTTAGTCGGTAACGCATACAAGTACCGGTGCTGCTGGTCTGAGGACTGCTGCACATTAACCAATAAAACGACAACACTATGTATGTAGTAAAAAGAGATGGGCGTAAAGAACCCATTATGTTCGACAAAATTACCGCACGGGTGCGTAAACTTTGTTATGGACTTAACGAGCTTGTAGATCCTGTTAAAGTAGCTATGAAAGTTATTGAGGGCTTATACGATGGTGTAACCACATCCGAGCTTGACAGTCTAGCTGCAGAAACAGCGGCTTCCATGACTACTGTCCATCCCGACTACGCAAAGTTGGCAGCACGTGTTTCGGTTTCCAACTTGCACAAAAACACCAAAAAATCCTTTTCGGAAACCATGACCGATTTGTACGAGTATGTGAATCCGCGTACCGAGAAAAAGTCGCCACTGTTGTCCGATGAGGTCTACAAAGTGATTCAAGAAAATGCCGATTTGTTGGATTCCACAATCATATACAACCGTGATTTTGGGTATGACTACTTTGGTTTTAAAACCCTTGAGCGCTCATACCTTCTAAAAATTAACGGTAATATTGCCGAGCGTCCACAACACATGTTGATGCGTGTTTCTGTTGGGATTCACCCCACGGATTTGGATGCTGCCATTGAGACCTACCACCTTATGTCGAAGCGTTATTTTACACACGCAACGCCAACACTTTTTAACTCGGGAACGCCAAAACCACAAATGTCATCGTGCTTTTTATTATCCATGCGCGACGATAGCATTGACGGGATTTATGACACCCTAAAGCAAACGGCTAAAATTTCACAGTCTGCTGGCGGTATTGGACTTTCTATTCATAACGTTCGTGCAACAGGCTCGTATATTGCTGGCACAAACGGCACTTCTAACGGAATTGTGCCGATGCTTCGTGTATATAACGATACGGCACGCTATGTAGATCAAGGCGGTGGAAAACGCAAAGGGTCTTTTGCTATTTATGTAGAGCCTTGGCATGCCGATATTTTTGACTTCTTGGAGTTAAAGAAAAACCATGGTAAAGAAGAAATGCGTGCACGTGACTTATTCTACGCCATGTGGATTCCAGATTTGTTTATGAAGCGTGTGGAAGAAAATGTCGAGTGGACGCTGATGTGTCCAAACGAATGTCCAGGCCTTTATGACTGCCACAGCGAGGAATTTGAGAAATTGTATTTGCAATATGAGGCGGAAAACCGTGGGCGAAAAACCATTAAGGCGCGTGAGCTTTGGGAGAAAATCCTAGAATCACAAATTGAAACGGGCACCCCTTATATGTTGTACAAAGACGCGGCAAACCGCAAGTCAAACCAAAAGAATTTGGGTACGATTCGCTCGTCAAACTTATGTACCGAAATCATGGAGTACACCTCCAAAGACGAAGTAGCCGTATGTAACTTGGCATCTATTGCACTGCCCATGTTTGTAAAAGACGGCGCTTTTGACCACAAAGAACTGTTCAAAGTAACCAAGCGTGTAACGAAAAACCTGAATAAGGTTATCGATCGCAATTATTATCCTGTGCCAGAGGCAGAAAATTCCAATATGCGTCACCGCCCGGTGGGCTTGGGCGTACAGGGACTTGCCGATACGTTTATCAAACTGCGTATGCCTTTTACCAGTGAAGAGGCAAAAACGCTCAACCAAGAAATATTTGAAACCATTTATTTTGCGGCACTCACAGCTTCTAAAGAGTTGGCAGAAGTAGAAGGACCTTACAAAACGTACAAAGGTTCGCCTATTTCCAAAGGCGAATTCCAGCACAATATGTGGGGCATTAAGGATGATGAACTCAGCGGTCGTTGGGACTGGGAGAAACTTCGCAAGGAAATCAAAAAACATGGGGTACGCAACTCCTTGTTGATGGCACCTATGCCTACGGCTTCGACCTCACAGATTTTGGGGAACAACGAGTGTTTTGAGCCGTATACCTCAAACATTTACACCCGCCGTGTGTTGTCGGGTGAGTTTATTGTGGTAAACAAGCACTTGCTAGAAGACCTTGTAAACCTAGGCTTGTGGGACGAGGACATGAAACAAGAACTGATGCGTGCCAACGGTTCTATCCAGCATATTGAAACCATTCCTGCAGAGATTAGAGAGCTGTATAAAACAGTTTGGGAAATGAGCATGAAAGACATTATTGATATGTCGCGCCACCGTGGATACTTCATTGACCAATCGCAATCGTTGAACTTGTTTATGGAGGGCGCTACGATGTCTAAATTGACCTCGATGCACTTCTACGCCTGGAAATCCGGTTTAAAAACGGGAATGTACTATTTGCGTACCAAGTCGGCGGTAGATGCCATTAAGTTTACGGTTAAGAAAAAGACGGAAGCCATTCCTGCGGCTGAGGTTGCCACAACACCCAAGGCAAAAGCTTCGGTGGCTGTAGAGCCCTTATCTCCAACTGAGCTAAAGGAAATGTTAGCTAAGTCTAAGGAAAGCGAAGACGACGACTGCCTGATGTGTGGGTCGTAACGAGAAACGCACTAACGCAAAAAAAGCGCTACAGAAGTAGCGCTTTTTTTTTACCGATTTTTTTGATGTTCACCCATTTTTCGGGGGGCAACCTTTGGGTCAAACTTTTGGTAGTATAGCTCAATAAGATTATTGGTTGCCACGATTAAATCTTTGGTTTCAATCATAAGGCTAAAGAAAAGCGTAGTGTTTTTCGGACTTTTTTCTTCTTTGCTTCGTGTGCGCTCCACTTGATGACTGATTTTGGTGTCGATATTGGCAAACAATCCGTCTTTTTTCGGCAGGATGTTCGCAACGGCTTCAAAATCATTCATATCAAATGCAAACCGAATTTCGGAGAAGAGTTCTTCCAAATCTATTTGGGTTTCCTTTAACTCCTTGATTTGTGAATATTTTAGCTGACGGTGGTTGTTGCTTACGTGTTTGTGCGATGCTTTTGCAATATACGCTAACGATTGCGCCATATCTTCCAAAATACTGGTCAGGTTGATGTAAAAATGGCTTACTTCAACACTCTCTTCATCCATTTCTTGGATAAAATAGAAAAGCTCTGTACGAAGTTTGTCAATGTCTTTCTCCAAACGAACCACGTCGCGTTTGGTTGCCCGAAGCATATCGGCATTTTGCTTGGCAAGACCGTTGATGGCGTTAAGGTAAATGTCATTGCAACGGCTTACCATTTTAGAAACATTATAAGCACTTTCCATGATCAAGCCCTGTACAGACGAACTTTCGATCATGTATAACTCCTGCTCGCGCTTCGACTCTGTTAGGTTGTTTTTGTGCTTTTTGTAATTTTTCAACAAGATGAATACCGTAATGGCGAACATCCCCAGCAAGGCAGGTAATTTACCCGCATAAATGAGCACGGCTACGATGCCACACGCAGTAAACGCAGTAAGCGCAGTCAAAAACCAACCGCCAATAACGTTGAGCACTCCAGCAACCCGATACACGGCACTATCTGCCCCCCAAGCGCGATCTGCCAACGATGTGCCCATAGCCACCATAAAGGTTACGTAGGTGGTAGATAAGGGTAATTTGTATGAGGTAGCAATAGAAATAAGTACCGCGGCAACCGTGAGGTTTATCGAGGCCCTGATGTTGTCAAACGCAGGGGCATCTTCCGATTTGGCATAGCGTTGTGCTTTGGCAGGGGTAAACCGAACCTTAATTTTTTCAATAAGTATGGATGGCGTAACGGCTTCCACCACACGCACCGAACCCACAAAGGCACGTACCAAACCTCTAGAAAAGGGGTTGGAATCAAAACGTTCTTGCGTACGTTCTTGACGCGATAATTCTATAGAGGTTTTAAGCACTTCTTGCGCTTTTGACGAAAGCCATAGCGTAACCACCATGACCAGTCCGGCAAGGATGAGCAATGCCGTAGGCGTAGCCACTTTTGACGAGAGGAATGCCATATTAAAAAGCTCGGCAGAAACACCCGATACTTTCCATGCTTCGTAAGACTGCCAAGCTGCAATGGGCACCCCAATAAAGTTTACCAAATCGTTGCCGGCAAAGGCAAGTGCCAATGAAAATGTACCCACAATAATGACTACTTTATAGATGTCTGTACGCAAAATATAGGTAGCCAATAAAGACAAAGCTGTCCAAATCATCCAGCTGACGCCAAGAACGCGGTCGGCTTGTGTGGCTACAAAATCTTTTAGTGATGCTCCCCCAAGAAACCCATAAGTATTATCAGCAAACGGGGTTCCTTTGATCCCTTTTGCTAAAATAAAATAGGTGATGGCGGTTAAAGCCAAACCTCCAAAAATTGCACCCATCCATTTGGGATTGTTTTCAAAATGAAAGGTCAGGATTAGACGACTGATGTATTGCACCAAAGCCCCCACAGTGAAGGCAATAAACACCGAGAGTAAAATCCCAAAAATAATTTGTGTTGCCTTGCTCACATTGATAAACTCCATTAGTGATTCGGATGCACCCCCCATATAGATTTTGACCAACGAAATGGCAACGGCAGCCCCTAACAATTCAAACACAATAGATACGGTTGTGGAGGTAGGCAGCCCAAGGGTGTTAAAGAAGTCCAACAACAAAATATCGGTGAGCATCACCGCCATAAAAATGACCATGATTTCATCGAAGTAAAAGAGTTCTGGATTAAAAATACCTTTTCGGGCAACCTCCATCAGTCCGCTGGAGAAAATAGCCCCAGCAGCCACACCCAAACTGGCAATGATCATAACCGTTTTAAAGCTAATCGCCTTAGAACCAATGGCAGAATTGAGAAAGTTCACGGCATCGTTGCTAACCCCCACAACGAGGTCGGCGGTTGCCAGCACTGCCAAAGCAATGATAATGATGAGGTAAAAATCCATTTGGCAATAATAAACAAAAGCCCTCACCTGAATGAGGACTTTTTTATGTTAATTTTTAATCAAGCGTTAAACTGTATCCTACAGAAATGCTACGTCCAATATTTCGGTTTGAAAAAATGACCGGACTGGTACCAAAAGATTCAAACACACTTTCGCGATTTTCGTTTAATAAATTATTTAGTTTTAAGGTAAGCGTATGTTTATCGCCAATACCTTTTATCATATTCAGGTTGAGAGAGTTAAACGGCAATGTGAACACATCGGGATAGAATCCATCTCCTACAACCTCGAGGGTTTTCCCCTGTACATTGTAGCTTAGGCTACCTTGTAAGTTTGTTTCAGGCACATTAAAATCAATGGCAGCGTTAACTAGATATGGCGACTGCCCTTGTAACGACCTACCATCGCTTAAAGTTTCGCCTGTTCTAAGACCATTTGTTCTTAAAAGCCGCTCCGCTTCGCTATATTTTTGGAAAGCTTCAATAATAGAGGCATTAACTTTAATATCAAATATATCCAGTCCCGAAATAAACCCAAGATTTTTTCTAAACTCAACTTCAACACCATAAACAGTTGCGTTACCCAAATTTTGAGGTCTAAAGTTTGAAGTTGATGCTGCAACAAATCCTAACTCAATAGGGTCTTTAAATCGTTTATAAAATGCACTAAATGCAATCATTTGGGCGTTTTCTCCAAAGTACTCATAGCGCAAATCTATATTGTCAATGTAGGTGGGTTTGATATCAACATTTCCTATAAAAACGATATTAGATAATGGATCAAAAATTTCTGCAATAGAAGCCTCTTTAAAAGAGGGGCGTGCTGTAGTTCTGTAATAGGCTGTTCTAAGATTTGCGTTATCAGTCAACTCATAAATCAGGTTTACAGATGGGAACAAATCCAACTTATCAATGATTCGTTCATTATTAAAATATACTCCTTGTTGGCTATTAGACCCCGTGTAGTATAGGTGGAACATTTCCAATCGCAAACCCATAATACTACGCAAACGCTCGTTTATTCTAAACTCGTTAGACACATAGCCGGCTGCATTAAGCTGTGATGCATCATAAATGTTTGCTTCTTGTAAAATGGTCGTTTGTGCATTGATATGCGTTCCGTTTTGGGCAT